>CAVCBH010000001.1:0-4004 GCA_963600375.1 bacterium
CCTTAAATAAAGGCTCTGTGGCTGTTTTTTGTCTTTCCAACTGCCAAAGACGGGAGCATAATTCATATATTACTTCCACTATTATGGAGAATAATAAAAAATCAGCCATATCGCTTGCCTGATTTTTCATCTGCAGCATTATCGTTAATCTCCGTAGCCACTGCTGTACCTTATTCCTACATCTTGCATATGAATAAATCATTCTGTGAGATATAGCTGCTTATTTGTTGTAATAGAGCTTATCTGAAAGATACTATATGAAATATAAAAAGCAAAACATGAAATCACAAACATGTCTGTATTGACATATTTTTAAATAAGTGCTATGATGACTTCTGTCATGTAATAGAAAAATCATTAAGTGTTACATGGATGATTAAAAGAGATATTGCTATTATAAAACAATATATAGGATATTGTTATATGGATACTGTAGACAGATATTGTTATTCATAAAAATAATCCAATAGGATATCGTTTATAATTGGCAAAACAAGATATTATTACAATCACAACAAAAAACAGGATATGAGAGGAGATATTATTTATGGAAAAATTAAAACGTTATGTGGTATTTATCTTGGGACTTTTTGTAAACTCATTAGGAGTAAGTTTGATTACGAAGGCAAATCTTGGAACTTCTCCGATTTCATCAATCCCTTACGTATTAAGTCTTAATTTTAAGTTTTCACTGGGACAGTTTACAATCTTTTTCAGTCTGTTCCTGATTCTGTTACAGTTACTTATCCTTGGCAAAAACTTTAAGTTAGAACATGTATTTCAGATTCCGGTATCCGTTGCTTTTGGCTGGTTTATTGATATTTGCATGGCATTACTTACTTTTGTGCATCCAGAACATTATATTACAAAAATTGTCTACCTGTTAGTAGGATGCCTGATTCTTGGAGTTGGCGTTTACATGGAAATGCTTGCAAATGTAGTAATGCTTCCCGGTGAGTCTTTTGTTCGTGCCATTGTATTCCGTTGGAAAACAGAGTTTGGTATTACAAAAATCTGCTTTGATGTAACTATGACAGTAGGTGCAGGTATACTTTCTGTTTTATTTACATGGCAGCTTCTCGGGGTAAGAGAAGGAACAATCATTGCTGCTTTATTAGTTGGATTTATTGCAAGAATGATTGGAAGGCAACTTTCCTTCCTTCCCAAACTTTTATTTGGAGCAGTAGTAGAGTAGAAAGTAAAATTAGAAAAACGACAAATAAGTCCGATTCTTTTTTAATGGAGTACCGGGCTTTTTATATTTTTACATTGGAATGTAAAAATGAAAATAGTCAAAAGAATTACAGATAATAAAAAACTCTGGAAAGTATCAAGCTCTCTCAGAGTTTTTATAGGTTTAATAAAATTCATTCCTCCCGAAGTCCTTTGGAACTGTAGTAGAGTAGGGAAATAGAAACAGAAGTAAAAACAACGGGAGAAGAGAATATCTAAATTAGGAATTCCTGAAAATCATGAATTACCATATCTGCATAGGAAGTATCCTGTGCAACGGCCTGATCTGGAGCATATCCAATACAATACATTCCAGCGGACTTAGCTGCATGCATACATGTTCGGAATCTTCTATTACAATGCAACTGGCAGGTGAAGCTCCTATAGCACATGCAACCGTCAGATAAATTTCAGGATCGGGTTTGCTGTGTTGACAGTCAAATCCAGTAATGACTGCATCAAAATACTTTGTGATATCAAAAGGATTAAAAAATTTCTGGATATCTTCCATGGGATAATACCTTCCATATCAAACAAGATTGCTTTCTTATTAAAAAAAATTCTAAAATCTTCTTTGTTCATATGTCTATCCTTTTATTAAAAAATACAATCATTTACGAGCTAAAGTATAACAGAATTTTAGATTTAAGTCAATCAAATTTGCAAATATTTTTAAAAATATATTTTTACATGATAATTTTTGCAAATATTTGCATTTTATCGTCTGTAGATTGACACTGTATCGTTGATATTTTATAATAAATAATAATTATGGCGCAGGTTATGAGGAAAGAATATGAAGAATGATAAAATAATTAAAATAATTCGAGTTGCTAAAAAATATTATGAATCGCATATGGACCAAAAGATTATTGCAAAAGAAGAGGGCATTTCAGTATCGACTGTCAGCAGAATGCTTAAACGTGCGGAGGAACTTGGTTACATTAAGATTTCTGTAGAATATCCGGTCTTGTCAAATGAAGAGTTGTCAGAATCTTTACAGAAAAAATACAAATTGAAAAAGGTGTTCCTTGTACCCAAATTGTCAGACAGTCCGGTAGCGGTACAGGAAGAGGTCTGCCGGGCAGCTGCAAAGAACCTCGCTTCTTATTTGAAAGATGGAACAATCATCGGAACAGCCTGGGGGCGAACTATGAAAAGTTTTGCAAATTATATTTCAGATCTGGGGGTAAGTCATGTCAGAGTTGTACAACTTAACGGAAAAACAAATTCCACTTCAGTTCCTGTCGGCGCTGACGATCTGTCGCAGGCAATTGCAAGAGCCGGACATGGTGATGTTTATGTTATTCCCGCACCAGTTGCTGCAGATTCAGCAGAAATAGCAGAAATGTTAAAAAAGGAAAGAAATATCTCAGCAGCACTTACTTTAGGAAGAGAATGTCAGGTTGCTCTTTTCGGTATTGGCAATTTAAGCCGAAACACTATTCTGTATCATTCTGGTTCCTTAAGAGAAGATGATTTCCTTGAGCTAGAAGAAAACGGAGCGGTAGGTGATGTATGTACCTGCTTTTTTAATAAACAGGGAGAAGCTGTAAGCAATTCTTTTGCAAAACGAAGAATCAGTATCACACTAGAAGAACTAAAAAAGATTCCATGTAAGATAGGCGTTGTTTCTGGACTCGATAAAAAAGATGCCCTTCATGGGGCTCTGCTGGGAGGATATGTTGATGTTCTCTATGCAGACGAAGAACTTGGAAAGGAGATTTTGGGTTGCTGATTTAATTCGTAGACAGTCGCTCCCGAAGAAAGAAGAGACCATCGACTTTCTCCCCAAAATCTTCTCCACACTATTTTAATTCAAACAAAATCTAGCCAAAAAAACAGCCACCTACTGTCTATATGTGCTTAAGAAGTCCGCCATGCTTTCGGCGGCCTTTTTTAATACTTCAATTCTTGGCAAATATACCACACGAAAGTGGTCTGGCTGTTTCCAGTTGAATCCGCCGCCATGAATGAGCAGGACTTTCTTTTCACGAAGAAGATCTAATACGAATTGTTCATCGTTCGCGATATTGAACTTTTTTGTATCAATTTTCGGAAAAATGTAAAAGGCCGCCTTTGGTTTTACAGCACTGATTCCCGGAATATCCGTAAGGGCTTTGTAAATAAATTCCCTCTGTTCATAAATTCTTCCACCTGGCATGATATAATCTTCCACGCTCTGGTGGCCGCCGAGTGCCGTCTGCACGATGGACTGTCCTGGAACATTGGAGCAAAGGCGCATATTGGAGAGCATGTTTAATCCCTCGATATAATCTTTTGCCATAGCTTTATTTCCACTTAAAATCATCCAGCCGACACGGAAACCGGCAATCATATGGGATTTAGATAATCCACTAAATGTTACACAGAATAAATCCGGTGCGAGAGAAGCGATGGAAATATGTTTTTCACCATCCATAACAAGACGGTCATAAATTTCATCAGAAAAAATAATTAACTGATGTTCTCTTGCTACCTGTACGATCTGTTCTAATATTTCCTTTGGATAGAGTGCACCTGTTGGATTGTTTGGATTAATAATGACAATTGCCTTTGTACGATCATTGATTTTTTTGCGGATATCATCAATGTCTGGATACCATTCAGATTCTTCATCACAAATATAGTGAACAGGTTTTCCACCAGCTAACGTAGCGCAGGCTGTCCATAACGGGTAATCTGGAGAAGGAATTAAGATTTCATCTCCATTATCAAGTAAAGCTGACATACAAAGATTAATTAATTCACTAACTCCATTTCCAGTATAA
>CAVCBH010000002.1:0-2452 GCA_963600375.1 bacterium
TGCTTGCTTCTATTAAGAAGCCAAAAGTCTCTCTTGTAATTGGAGATAGCCATTCCATCGGTGTTCCGCTTTCTGTGGCTGCTGACAGAACATTTATTGCACCTACAGCAACAATGATTCTTCATCCGGTGCGGTTAAATGGAACAATTATCGGTGCGCCACAGACATTTGAGTATTTTAAACTGATACAGGATCGAATCCTTATGTTTGTAGAGGAACATACCGGTGTTGCAAAAAGCAGATTGGAGGGGATGATGATTCGGCAGGGGATGATGGTAAAAGACTTGGGAACGATTCTTGTCGGAAAAAGAGCGGTGGAAGAGGGACTTATTGATGAGACGGGAGGAATATCCGAAGCACTTTTCTGGCTGCACCAGGAAATAGAAAAAAGAAGAAAAAGAAGGAATTGTCAAAAATAGCAGATGAAAAACCGTGTTATTTATTTTAAGAACACATCTTTTTTTCTTCGGATATTTGTGATATGATGGTAAAGGTATCAAACTTAGAAAATAAAGGTGTTGTATATGGCAAATAATAAAACGAACAACAGTAAGACAAAGAGAAAAACAACAAAGAAAGCTACAGCTTCTGGCAGCGTGACAAGAAAGAATACAGCGAAAGGAGCTGGGACAGGAAGAAAGCGGAGTACAGAACAAAGAAAAGAAGGAATCCCGATGAGTAATGAGATTACACTGGTAGTTTCCTTTGGACTTTTTGTCCTTATGATGTTCAGTAATTTTGGACATTGTGGGATGATTGGCAAGTGGCTTGCAAGTTTCTTTTTCGGTATTTTTGGCTGTGCACAGTTTGTTATGCCGGTTTTCTTTTTCCTTGGCGTAACGATTTTGATTGCGAACGATTACAGTACACTGGCAATGAAAAAATGTGGGGCAGGATTTATTATTTTAATGGAAGTGTCAGCACTTTCTCAGTTATTGTATAAAGATACGACAATAACAGTTCATGACCTTTTTTCTCTGGCAATCAATAATCATGCGACAGGAGGAATTATCGGTGGAGGAATTGCTCTATTATTAAGACAGGGATTTGGAACAGCAGGTTCTATGGTCATTCTGTTTTGTATTTTCCTGTTAGCCTGCATTTTGCTTACACAGCGGTCTTTTGTTTCTTTCTTCAAAAAGATTGTGAAAAGTATGCGGGATTTAAGAGAAGAATGGGAGAAGTCTGCGCAGAAGAAACGAATGGAAAGAGAAGCGGCTGCAACCGAAGATATTTTGATTGATCTTGAAGAGCCAGAAGAATCTTCAGAGAAAGCAAAGTCCTTTTTAAAGATGAAGAATGGAAAGAGAAAGTCCGCAGAAAAGCGCAGAGAAAAACAGTGTGAGGAAAAGGTGAAGGAATTAGAAGAGCGCAGAGAACAGCGAGAAAGTACAAAAGAAAAGGAAGCAAAAACACAGTCTGCAAAGAAAATACAGGATTTAAAAGTGAATGTTCCATTATTTACTTCATCGGATGAGGTAAAGAGAAAAGATTGTGTGAAAGAACTGCATCCAAGAATTTATCCATTTACAGAAGAAGACGGGAAAACAGAACCGTTCCAGGGTAAGTTAGATTTTAGCGCATTTACCTTCCCGGGAGAAGAAAAAGAAGCGATGCCTTCTGGTTTTGATGAGGATATTCCAGTTTCAGAAAAAACGCTTCATAAGGTTCCAGAAGAAACTTACGAAGCGCCACATAAGGCAAAGGGCGGCTTCTATACTTCCTTACCAGAAGAGATTAGGGTTAGAGGGTCAGAGGATACAAATATAGAAAATGCAAGAAAAGATACGGATGAAAATATAGTATCTGAGGCAGAGGCAATTGCAGAAGAAGATATCCCGGCTTTTTCACAGCCTGCAATAGAAGCTGTACAGGAGACCGGGTCAGGAGATCTATCTGTTGGAAGCACAAAAGAAATGCCTGTTCCAGATAGAAAGAAAGCAGAGGGAAAAGATTACATTTTCCCACCGGCAAGTCTTCTGGTAAAAGAAAGACTGGAGAAATCTTCTGGTCATGAACAATATCTAAAAGAGACGGCGCTGAAGCTTCAGCAGACGTTAGGCAGTTTTGGGGTAAATGTAACAATTACCGATATCAGTTGTGGGCCATCTGTTACAAGATATGAGATGTTTCCGGAACAGGGAACAAAGGTCAGTAAGATTCTTTCGCTTACAGACGATATTAAGCTGAACCTTGCGGCTTCCGATATTCGAATTGAGGCACCGATTCCAGGAAAAGCGGCGATTGGAATTGAAATTCCAAACAAACATAATCAGACTGTACATTTTCGTGATCTGATCGAGAGTCAGACATTTAAGAATTTTAAGTCAAAGCTGGCATTTGCAGTTGGAAAGGACATTGGTGGTAAAACAGTAGTAACGGATCTTGCAAAGATGCCGCATTTGTTGATTGCTGGAGCTACTGGTTCTGGTAAGTCCGTCTGTATCAATAC
>CAVCBH010000003.1:0-6381 GCA_963600375.1 bacterium
ACCTGTGACCCTCTGCTTGTAAGGCAGATGCTCTCCCAGCTGAGCTAAGATCCCACGTCATCAACGAATCCTATTATACTATAGGGTTCGAAAACTGTCAACATTTTTTTGAAACTTTTTTCTTTAGCAAAACTGTGAAACTCTCCACCTCAGCCGCAGTTCAGATGGAGAGTTCGCTGCAAAGATTGCAATACGTCTCTGGTATTTATCATAGACAATAACATCTCTTCGACCATTCCCATTTCTCTACTCTTCCTTCTCCCGATGCATTGCCGAAATCACTGTCGCCAAGTGCAACAACACACTATCAGAAAGTGCAGATTCTTCAATCTCAAACTTCGGATGATGGTTTGGATAGCACTTTCTTCCTGGTGTTCCGCAACCTGCAAAGGCAAATACACCTGGAATTTCTTTCTGGTACCAGGAGAAGTCTTCTCCGAGCATTAACGGGGAAATATGGACAAGTTTTCTGTTTTCTAATAGTTGTTCTGCTTCATGTGCAATTCGGTGAGAAAGAGCTGTATCGTTAAGTACTGGCGGATGAGAACCTTGCTCATAGGCAATCTTGACGTTTCCACCGTAGCTGTCTGCTACCGCTTCTGCTCTTCTTCGAATGGCATCCTGCAAGTGCTGTGCTACGTCTTCAGAATAACTTCGACAAGTTCCCTCCAAAACGGCCTTACCGGAAATGATGTTATACTGTGTTCCTGATTTTAGGGAACCAACTGTTACAACTGCTCCTTCAATCGGGTCGAGTTCTCTTGCTACAATCGTCTGTACATTCATCACAAAATCAGCAGCCATAACGGTCGCATCCACACATTGATGTGGCTTTGCGGCATGTCCTCCCTTACCGATGAAAGTGATAGTAAAACGGTCTGTCTGTGCCATTCTTGCTCCTGGCTCCACAGAAATTTCTCCTGCCTTTATATCAGAAAACAGATGCAGACCAAAGATTTCATCCACATCTTCTAATATCCCCTGGGAAATAATCTGCTTTGCGCCTTTTGTGTTCTCTTCAGATGGCTGAAAAATCAATTTGACACGGACAGTCAGTTCGGATTCCATTTCTTTTAAAATAGAAGCTGCCCCTAATAATCCTGTAATATGTCCATCATGACCGCAGGCATGCATCTTTCCAGGATGTTTTGACTGAAATGGCAAATCAGTATCTTCTGAAACTTTAAGACCGTCAATATCTGCTCTGAGGCCTACCGTATAGGCATCATGTGGCCCGATATAGGCAGTCACCCCTGTCGGGTCTAAGCGAAGCGGATGTATTCCCATCTCGGTAAGCTTTTTACAGATTAATTCTGTTGTCTCATTTTCCTCAAAACCCAGTTCCGGTATCTGATGAAATTCATGATACCAGGAAATAAATTTGTCTCGTTTCTTTGCCACCTTTTCCAACAGTTCTTCCCGTGTCATATTTCATTCTCCTTTTCTATCTGTCCATTATTTACAAATATACGATACATTCATATATGCACTATATAACTTAGCAATAAGTGCCTATATATTTCCTGTATTTTACATGATAGTGTCCTATACTTCATACATTTTTATAATTCAAACAACAATTTTATTTGTAAACTTTCGGATTTCTACTATCATCCACGAATCAGACGTACAATCAAAACTGCCGCAATAATTATAACTGCAAGCGGTAACAATGCGCGTAATAAAAATAACACAATAAAGAATATTAATGCAGAAATAATAATTGTCATAATCATCTTTCCTGCACTCTGAAGTGGTCCATTCTGGTTACGACTTTCAAGATCTCCACTGTCAGAATACGCATCCCCATAGCTCGTATAGGAGCTATCGTTCTGCGCATATCTGCCTTTACAGGATTTCTCCTCATAGCCAGAATTACCCGAACCATTCTCTTCAAATCCCCGGGCATCAATAATCGAGCGGGCAATCAGCCTCGGACTGCCTAATTCTTCACTAACTTGTTCCTCACTCTTTCCGTTGCGCATCTCATCTTCAAAATACTGTCTGTAATAGCTTGAAGAATCAGATATTTCATATGCAGATACTTCCCCCTGCAAACATTGCTCCAATTCCATAATAAACTGTTCTTTTGTCATATTTTTACCTTTCTGTGTCTCTATATACTTGATCTATATATCCTTATTTTTGCCTGTAGCGTCTTTTCCTAATTATATTTATTATCTTCTTTCTCTACATTACCTATCTATTCTACCACTTATTTCTCATATATTAAAATGTCTTATTTTTCGTCTTTTTCCACTATATAATTTTCATTTGTTCTATATATGATTTTTCAGACACGCTCCATGGTGTGTTTAAAAAATGCTTTCTGCAAGATAGATGTGCGTTACAATTTATAAGAGATTTTACCCGAATAAGGACGGCGTAGTAGGTTACGACAACTGAACAAAGGCAAAATATACTGCAAATTGGAGCGTGCAGACTGCAGGAATGCTTTTTCAAATACGCTTTAATATTGAAGTTTAAAATACAATGTCGTATAAGGATTTTTTCCTGCTATCTGCATCTGTAACGATGTGCCCCCACTATATCGAAGAATAAATTGCAGATGATCATTCGAATACGTCTTCGGTTCATAGTCTTTTACCAGAAGTTGAAGTGTCTTTGGACTTTCTTTTTCCAAAATGCCCTCACACTTAGTTCGAAAATCTTTATAATCTTTACAAATCAAATTCTTTTTTCTATAGTAATTATATTTTTCTCCTTCTGCTTTCTGATATAATGTCGCATTCCAGTTATGGTCTGTTTTCATCTGTGCATCATTTACATTAAAATAAGTGTACATAATACAGGAAGCATCATCTGGTTCCGGATCATCCCAGGTAGCATCTACATGATACCATTCTTTATCAAGCTTTATCAGATTCCACGCATGATTCTCTCCATCCGCTGTACCGAAAATCATCTTACAGGGCACACCAGAAAGATCACAAAGAAGCTTCATCGCCTCCGCATACCCATTACATACCGCTTTCTTTAAAACCAAAGCCCCATATGCACTGTATGCATCTCCCTCCGGTTCTTTCTTTCCACTCGGATATCCATATGCTACGCTGCTTACAATATAATCATGAATTAACTTTTCTTTTGCATAGTCACTCCGCTTCTTACTTTGTAAACTGTCAAGAAAACTTTTGCAGACTTTATATAAATCTCCTGCTTTATCTCTGTCTTCCGGAATATCTTCCTTATCAAAAAAAGCTCTTTCCACATAATAATTATCGCTAATTTCACAAGTCAACGTCACATAAGACTTATTCAAAAACTTCACGCTCTTTATCTGGTATTCTTTTACCACCCCATAATAGCCTTCTATATTCTGATTCAGCGTATCAAAATCTTTCTGCGTAAGCTCACTTGTCACAAAGGAAATCTTTGTCTCCCCATCAGAAAGCGCATCTTCAATCTCTGAAAGCAGTTCCTTTTTCGTATCAATCACCGTCTGGGCAGAAACATTTAAATGCGGCATCATGCTACAGCCACTGATTACAAAAAGGCATACCGAAAGGCTTGCTAACAATAGTATTAACTTTCTTCTCATAAACACCTCGTATAAATAATATCCTCAAAAATATTCTATCAACTTTTAACGAAAAAGGCAATTCTGATTTCGCAGAGCAAAACAGACGCTTTCAAAAAGAGCCGATACCTATATTGTGACTCTATCACTGTGGATTGAATGTTCGCGTAACGGCTCACATTCAATCCTGGCTCTAAGGCCACAATATAGGTATCGGCTCTCCTTGAAAGCTGTGCTTTGTCTGCTGAAGTAAAAGCAGAATTTATTAAGGAAGGATTGGGGGATTCTTCTGACAATCCGAACCAATCACTCTTTCGTAGTGGCGTCTACTTTGCCATTCGGCAAAACCAGAAGTCACCTTCCTACATCATTCCCATTCCGCCGCCTGCTGGCATTGCTGAAGCTGGGGTATCTTCTTTGATATCTGCTACTACAGATTCTGTTGTCAGTAATGTAGAAGCTACGCTTGTTGCGTTCTGTAATGCACTTCTTGTTACCTTGGCAGGATCAATGATTCCAGATTCAACCATGTTCACATAAGTTTCAGTTAATGCATCAAATCCTACACCAGCTTCGCTTTCTGCTACTTTGTTGATAATAACAGAACCTTCGAGTCCAGCGTTTGCTGCGATGTGATATAAAGGAGCCTCTAATGCTTTCAGAACGATCTCTGCACCAGTCTTCTCATCACCGGAAAGTTCTTTTGCCATCTCTTTTACAGCTTTTGCCGCATGGATGTAAGCAGATCCACCACCTGCGATGATACCTTCTTCTACTGCTGCTCTTGTTGCTGCTAAAGCATCTTCAAGACGAAGTTTTGCTTCTTTCATCTCTGTTTCTGTTGCTGCACCAACACGGATAACTGCAACACCACCAGATAATTTAGCTAATCTCTCCTGTAATTTTTCTCTGTCGAAATCAGATGTTGTCTCTTCAATCTGAGATTTAATCTGACCTACTCTTGCTTTGATTGCTGCTTTGTCACCAGCACCGTCAACGATGACTGTATTTTCCTTTTCAACTTTAACAGATTTCGCACGACCAAGCATATCCATTGTAGCATCTTTTAATTCGATACCAACTTCTTCGGATACAACGGTACCACCTGTTAAAATAGCGATATCTTCAAGCATTGCTTTTCTTCTGTCACCATATCCAGGAGCCTTTACACCAACAACAGAGAATGTTCCTCTTAACTTGTTAACGATTAATGTTGTTAATGCCTCACCTTCAATATCTTCAGCGATGATTAATAACTTAGAACCGCTCTGCACGATCTGCTCTAATAATGGAAGGATTTCCTGAATGTTTGCAATCTTTTTATCTGTGATCAAAATATATGGATCATCTAATTCAGCAACCATTTTTTCCATATCCGTTGCCATGTATGCGGAAATATATCCACGGTCGAACTGCATACCTTCTACAAGATCAAGTTCTGTCTTCATTGTCTTAGATTCTTCGATTGTAATAACGCCATCCTGAGAAACTTTTTCCATAGCGTCTGCTACTAACTGACCAACTTCCTCATCTGCTGCGGAAATGGAAGCAACTTTCGCGATCTGCTCTTTGCCGCCAACCTGCTCGCTCATCTTTCCGATGGCTTCTACTGCTGCGTTTGTTGCTTTCTTCATACCTTTTCTTAAGATAATTGGATTTGCACCCGCTGCAAGGTTCTTCATACCTGCATTAATCATTGCCTGTGCCAAAACAGTAGCTGTTGTAGTACCATCACCGGCAACATCATTTGTCTTTGTTGCAACTTCTTTTACAATCTGAGCACCCATATTTTCAAATGGATCTTCTAATTCAATATCTTTTGCGATTGTGACACCATCGTTTGTGATTAATGGAGTACCAAAGCTCTTATCAAGAACTACATTACGTCCTTTTGGTCCAAGTGTTACTCTTACAGTATCTGCCAACTGGTTTACACCTGCTTCTAATGCTTTTCTGGCTTCTACGCCATATTTAATCTCTTTAGCCATAATAAAAATTCCTCCTGCTTCTAAAATATACTTACCAAAATATGGATTATAATCATGTTATTTTAATCTGAACTATTCTACAATTGCAAGAATGTCACTCTGTTTTACAATGATATACTCTTCTTCTTCCATTTTTACATTTGTTCCTGCATATTTAGAATAAATTACTTTCTGTCCAACTGTTACTTCCATCTTCACATCATCTGTTCCAGGACCTACAGCAACAACTTCTGCTTCCTGTGGTTTTTCCTGAGCGGAGCTAGTAAGAATAATACCAGTCTTTGTCTTTGTTTCCGCCTCCAGCTGTTTTAATACAACTCTGTCTGCTAATGGTACTAACTTCATAATATAATGCCTCCTAATTCAAAATTAATTGTAAATCTGTTATCTTCTTGATTTTGTGTTGTTAGCACTCGTTTCGTTTGAGTGCTAATTACTAATACCTATAATATGTTTTTTCTTTTATAATTGCAAGTCTGAAAACTCTTTATTTTTCTATCATTTGGCATATATTTTTATTTATCATTTATTATCTCTTGTTTTCTAATTATATCTCTTTTTTACTCTTATTCTCCCTTTTCTGTGATATTTCCTTTCAAGTGACTTCAAACGGAACTGTCCATTTCCCCAGATATTCACAATTTGTTTATATCCTTTTTTTGTTTTTATAATGTCTCCAATTCTTGCATCCGGCGGAAGTTTAAACTTACCTGGCATTCTTCGAATCTTATTTCTGCTCTTTTTTCTTCCGTATATTCTTCGTGGAACTCCATACATTTTCTCTATTGCCGAAGAAGGTTCTGTTCTTCTACGTTCTCTCTCCCCTGCATTCACCACCACAGAACATAATAT
>CAVCBH010000004.1:0-15414 GCA_963600375.1 bacterium
ATTCAGGCGAAATCTCCCGCAAATTGTGATGCACATCTTGCAGAAAGCATTTTTTAAACACGCTCCAGAAGAGTCCGAGAAGAATCGCTAAAAAATGTACCCCGTTTTGTTCCATTGTGCTAAATGCTCCATTTTGCCCAGTAAAGCAGAAATTTCGCAGAAACGAATGCGAAGTTTCTACGGTCAAGATTCCGCAGCACAAAGTTACAAAATGGGGTACATTTTTTAGTGGTTCTTTCTTGTGTTTTTTGAGTAATCCGACTAAAAGCTTTTGTAACGGCTCTCTTGGGGAGCGTCTCCCTGCCTGCGGCAAATTAAATTGTATACATATTAGTACACAGTTGACAAAAGGAAAGCATTTGGTATATCATAGAAAAGATATTTAACTTTTAAATGAAAATTGTATAAAAGTTAGAATGAAAGACAATTGACAACATTGAATGAGAGAAAAAGGAGTGGAGTAAGTATGAAGGTTTCGGGAAATGACCTGTTTGTAACGGCAATGAAAAAGGAAGGCGTGGATACGATTTTCGCATATCCAGGTGGCATGGTCGTCAATCTTCTAGACGCACTCCATGATTGTCACGGTATTGATCTCGTATTACCAAGACACGAGCAGGGATTAATTCATGCAGCAGATGGTTACGCCAGAGCAACTGGTAAGGTTGGTGTATGTTTAGTAACCAGTGGACCAGGTGCAACAAATCTTGTAACAGGAATTGCTACAGCAAACTACGACAGTATTCCATTAGTATGCTTTACTGGTCAGGTTCCAGAGCATTTGATCGGTAATGATGCGTTCCAGGAAGTAGATATCATTGGTGTGACAAGAAATATTGCGAAGTTTGTTATCATGGTTCGCGACAGAGAGATGTTAGCACAGCGAATCAAGGAAGCATTTTACATTGCAAGATCAGGAAAGCCAGGACCAGTTCTCGTAGATTTACCAACAGACGTTATGGCAGAACTTGGTTCAACTTCTTATCCGACAGAGGTAAATATCCGTGGATATAAGCCGAATAAAGGTGTTCATGTAGGACAGCTTAAAAAGGCAATTAATCTTTTGGAAGAAGCGAAAAAGCCGATGTTCTTAATCGGTGGTGGTGTCAATCTCGCTCATGCACAGGAAGAGATGACCAAGCTTGCGGAAAAGATTGATGCACCAGTAATCACAACCGTTATGGGACGTGGCGCTATTTCCACAGAACATCCATTATATATTGGTAATATCGGAATGCATGGTTCTTATGCAGCGAATAAGACAGCAGATGAGTGTGATCTGATGTTTTCTATCGGATGTCGTTTCAACGATCGTGTAACAGGTGAGATTAAGAAGTTTGCACCAAATGCAAAGATTGTCCATATTGATATAGAGTCTGCGGCAATTTCAAGAAATGTTACTGTAGATATTCCGATTGTTGCGGATGCGAAAGCAGCGATTTTAAAGATATTAGAACATACAGAACCAATGAAACATGAGGAATGGATTGCTGAAGTAAAGGGCTGGGATAAAGAATATCCTCTTCATATGGAAGTAGAAGAGGGAGTAAACCCACAGCGCATTATCGAGACTTTGAATGAACTATATGCGGACAGAGATACTGTGTTTACCAGTGATGTAGGACAGCATCAGATGTGGGCTTCCCAGTATCTGAAGTTAGATGCTACCCACAGATTAGTACAAAGCGGTGGACTTGGTACGATGGGATTTGGACTGCCATCTGCGGTAGGAGCACAGATTGGATGTCCGGAGAAGTCTGTCGTATCTATCAGCGGTGACGGTGGATTCCAGATGAATATGCAGGAACTTGCAACAGCAGTATGTCAGGAACTCCCATTAGTAAATATTGTATTTAACAATAATCGTCTTGGAATGGTTCGCCAGATGCAGGAACTCTTCTTTAAGAAGCGTTATACGATTACCTGCCTGCGCTATCATAAGTCCTGTAAGGGCAAATGTGGTACACCGGGATGGGTATGTCCTGAGTATGTTCCTGATTTCGTAAAGATGGCAGAAGCTTACGGTTCTAAAGGATATTTTGTTACAAGCAACGATCAGTTAAAAGATACCATTCTTGAGGCAAGAGAGTACGCAGAGAAGAATAAGAAACCAGTTATTGTAGAATGTATGGTTGCTCCAGATGAACTGGTTATGCCGATGATCAAAGGTGGAGCAAGCTTTGAAGATATTATGTTATAGGAGGATGCAGAGATGAGAGAGATAAATACAGAAAAGAAAAAAAGATGGGTATCTCTGTATGTGGAGAACCGAATTGGTGTTTTAGCACGTATTTCAGGAATGATGTCTGGAAAGTCCTATAACATTTCAAGTATTACTGTGGGCGTTACAGAAGACCCTACCGTATCCAGAATGACAATTGGTCTTTCTTCTGATGATGCGACTTTTGAGCAGATTAAGAAGCAGTTAAACCGCTGTGTAGAGGTAATTAAGCTTAACGATATTACCGATGCACCTACCCACATGAAGGAGATTCTCTTTGTAAAGATTCACGAATGTTCTGAATTTGAAAAAGGAGAGATTTTCCGTATATCTCAGGTATTTGGCGCAAAGGCGATTGACTACGGTATTAACAGTGTACTTTTAGAAAGTGTCAATACAGAAGGAAGAAATAATGACCTGATTGCACTTTTGACAAGAAAGTTTGATCACGTAGAAGTAGTACGAGGAGGTATCGTTGCGATTGAATCAATTAGTATGATTGATCGTTAGAATGCGATTGCGGAGTTTTTCACTATGTGATAATATTTCAGGAAAAAATATATTAAAGGAGCGTTTTGACTTAGAAATGAGTCAGAGCGCTTCTTTTTTTATAATTTTATCTGTTTATATTATGTAAATATGATGATAAGAATGTTTTTTAAACACGAGCTAAGGAATGGGTGGGATTGAAAAGAAAATAAAGATATAAAGTAAAATATTGACAATAATATAAAGCGGTGATAAAATGAAATGGAAATAATTTCTAAAAATGAAAGGAGATAGAAAAATGTAGCAAAAAGAAGTATAGAAGTTCTCAGATAATGGGAAGACATAGTTTTCAGGAGGTTAGAGCGTGAAAAGGATTTTGAGACAGATTCTCATATTTGTATTGATAGCGGTCATTTTATTTACGAATATAAATATCAGTCAGGCAGCGTCAGTAGTGAGAAGTAACGATTTCTACCAGGTGAAAAGTGAACAGGGAAATACGACAGGAAGAAAAAATACGGCGAATCAGAGGATGACCGTTGATTTGTCAGAGAGTACGGATAAAAAGAGCGTGCAGAAGACTGCAGTAAAGAAAAGTAGTATATCAAAGACAGTAGATCAGAAGAATACTATGCAGAAAGTTACGGATGAAAAGAGTAATATATCAAACCCTACAGACAAGGAAAATGATGTGCAGAAGACCGTGGCAGATAGTGCCCCACAGGAAACAGCATCCGAGAAGCAGGATAAGCAGGAAGAAAACAGTCAGAAAGATGAAGGAGCTACGGACAAAAGTGAAGGAAAGGAAGAAACAAAGGAGGAAGAGCAATCAACCGGAACAAAGAAAGAAGTATCCACATCAGAAGAAAAAGAAATATCAAAGAAGACTTCCACGGAGAATACAGAACAGGAAAAAGAAGAGGAAGCAAACACAGAATTAAAGAAAGAACAGAAGAATACAGGAACAGGTGAGTTGTTCCAGAAAGAAATTGGTTACAGCCTTAGAACAGTGCGTCCAGATACGAATCATTCGGTAACTATGCCGGATATTACAAGTCATTATTTTTTACTGCAGAAGAACAGCAAGAAAGTAAGTGCTGCTTCTGGAGCGAATCTTGCAGTAGTTGCGGATGCACAGGCGGCATCTAAGTATATTTATGAAAGCTATCCGAATGGAAAGCAGTATAACTTTACACCGCGTTTTACAAATAAAACGGCAGTTAAAGTTGGTGGTGGAACCGGAGGCGGCGTCTCCTTTGCAACAGTGAAAAAGGGGCCACAGAAACAGTTTGGAGACGTATATGATGCAGTAACAGAAAGTCGCATTGCATCAAAAGTATTTAATCTGGATAAATGTAGTGAGAACCCATATGCCATTTATACCAATGTAGGAACCTGGTATGATTATAGTTCTAAAAGAACATATGCCATAGATATGAAGATAACGGTTACCGGATATAAGTTTCCAGGTGCAGCCATTCGAAAACAACTGGCGAATCAGCAGTTAAAGGCTCCTTATGTAGGCTTTACAAAGTCTAAAATTGGAATGATTGTTATGGGAACAGACTATCTTCAGACACGGATGGAATTTTATTATAATGGAACCACAACGGCAGTAAGTGGAATCAAAGGAATGATTCAGTTCTGTGATATTGATGCGCAGCAGGGAGTAGATTTTGGTAATGGCTTTGAAAAGATTGTAATGTTTAAGACAGCGCAGACCAAACTGCAATATAATAAAAACGGTCTGATCGCAGGCTCAAAAGGGTATGTTTCTTCAAGAACAAGTGAAGATTTAAATAGTAATAATGAACATACAACCGCAATGGGAATCTTTGCAGGAAGCAGTGTTAACTGTCGGTGGACGGTTGCAAAGTGTGACCAGAAAGATACTGGTGGTAATGCAGCGTATGGTGTTTCTGGAGGATATGGGATTCCGGCAGACAGTACAATTAAGAACTCCAATTCCTATTACTGGTCAAACAGTACAGGTTTCTTAGGAGTACGAGCAGATGTGGGAATCGCTCCACTGCCAGAAGAAGTTATAAAGTCAATTTATGCAGGAAGGATTAATGGACAGAATTCAGAGAAAGGAACAAAGTTTTTAGGATTACCAGAACGTGATACCGTGTTTTCCTATGTATTGTCTTCGGCCGCACCGACTCCTTCGGATGTAAAGAATGCAAGATATACCGCCTTTCAGTTTGAAGACAGCGTGGATGCGCTTTTAAATGTAAAGTCGGTTAAAGTATATGCAGATGAGGCGGTAAGCAATAATTTCCAGACAATGGGGATTCAGTACAGCGATATGACTTCGTATTTTACTATTACAAAGAAAGAAGAAGCAGATCACAGAACGACAGTTGTCGTGAAGGCTTTAGCTGCGAGACTTACGAAAGTGGCATTTTATGGGCGTACATATTATGTGCATATCGAAGCGGAGGTAAAGACAGATGAGCAACTTCACAGCATAGGACGTTCTATTGCAGACTGGTATCAGAAAGATGAAAGTATAAGACAGAAGGTTCCAGAAGCAGGAAGTTGTAGGGGAACCGTTGCAGTAAGCAATATGGGAAGCCTGCTGGCGCAGAATAATAAAGGAAGTGTTTCACAGAAAAAGTCGAACGATGTAGCATCAAAAATTGCCATGAGACTTTCGGTTAAGAAATCAGATGAGGAGTCAGGGAAACCAGTAAAAGGAGTTGTTTTTGGTTTGTTTGGAGGAGAAAGCACCGAACCATTATATAGGGCAACAACGGATGAAAATGGGGTGGCTGCATTTAAACCAACATCGTATACCTGTTATAAAGAAGAATTTGGAGATGGTCCCTATTATGTAAAAGAAATTTCCATTCCAGAAAAATATAAGAATGTATGGAATCCGTCATTGAACCGGAACTGGACTTACAAGATAGATACATTAAAAACAGAGGAACTTTTCAGTACTTCGATATTTATTTCAGAAAAGCAGCAGCTTGTAAATAAAAATTATGAAGCAAAGAAGCATCTTATAAAGGTATATAAAAAGAGTAAAGATACAGGAGCGTATTTATCAGGAGCAGAATTTGTGCTTTCAGAATGGTCTGATTCTGCAGGTAAATATAAGGAAATTTTTACCTTAGAAGAGGCGAAGGATAAATCAGGATATCCTATTTACTGGAACGAAAAGACCTTAAAAAATACGCTGGATAATTTAGGAAAGTATAAGATTACGGAAAAGAAAGCGCCAAAAGGCTGTATTTTAACTGGTCAGGAGTGGGGCTTTACATTATCAGAGAATACGAAAGAAGATGGAAGTAATATTATCTTTGAAAATCTGGCTACAGGAAAGAGACAGACATCAGCACTGATTTATCGCAATCCGTTACAGAAAGGCAAGATTATTCTCACAAAAAAAGATGATGAAGAACAGGTAGTGGCAGGAGCTACATTTACAGTAAAGGCCGCAGAAGACATTTATGCGCCATGGGATGTAGATGAGCAGAATAAGGCAGAGAAGGATGCAGAACCGCTTATTTCAAAAGGAACTGTTGCGGATATCATTACGACAGGGAAAGATGGAAAGGCAGAAAGCACATCAGGGAATGAATTGTATATTGGAAAGTATACAGTAGAAGAAACGGGTGGTGCGATAGACCATATTAAAGGAGATGGAATATATGAGATAGAACTTGCTTACGGAATGGAGGCAGACAATCCGTTTGTAGTGTATTATCTTGATGTATCCAATCGTCTCATGAGACCAGCCTTTGCTATTGCAAAGCTTGCAGATAAGACAACGAATGTAGAAGGAAAAGAAGTCTCTTTTAATGAAAAGTCAGGACGTTATACAGAAAAAAAGAAGTCAGGAATTTATAAAGCCGGACAAATGGTTGACTATACGATTCGGGTAACCAACACTGGAAATGTGCCATTATATCAGATTCGACTTACGGATGACATGGATGGAAAAGGAATGTTTGCAGAACAGACACTTTCGAAATATGCGGACATGGAGACGGCCACATTTGTTATTCCAGATTCTGGAGGCTTTAAAACAAGAGAAGGGGATAAAGTAGCCGCAAAATTATCTTTAGAGTCAGATCTGGTTGTAACGCTTCATCATTTAAATGTAAATGACAGTCTGGACATTCATGTAAGAGTGCAGCTCAAAGAGGATGCCAAAGATGCATGGCAGCTTCGCAATGATGTGTATGGAGAAGCAAAATATAACGATAATGATAAAGAAAAAGAAGAGGATGGAACAGGAGATAGCCATTTGAAGGAGGTTCCTGTAGAGAATCTGATAGATGGAGATGGCAACAGTCTTATCAGGGACTGGGATTTCATTAATATTCCGGGAAAACCAGGAGAAAAGGTAACAAAGACTGCGGATAAAACAACGGGGGTTACCATCGAGAATGGAGAGATAACTTCTGGATCTAAAGTGCCGGGAATCTATAATGCAGCAGAAAAAGTTAAGTTTTCTATTACGGTGAAAAATAATGGAGAAGCCGCATTAAAGAATATTACGGTAAAAGATGCCATGAGCGAAGAATTAAAAGCAATTGCTGATATGGAAACGGCGAGATTTGTTTTTGGACAGACAGAAACAACAGAAGATGGACTTTATGTTCTCACTACAGCCGGGAAAAAGAAAATTACAGCGAAAGTAATCGACAAGGACACTGTTCTGTTATGTAGTACAGGGGAAAATGGAGACGGTACAGACCGACTTTGGGCAGAAGATTATATCGTTTTAAACTATGAAGTGGATTTGCTTCCAGGTATTGCCAACTTTTATAATCTTTCAAATAAAGCCTATATAAATGGTTGGTATTTTGATGGAAATATGGATGTAGAAGTACCGGGACAGGAAGACGAAGATAAGATTGAAGTGCCGGGAATGCCAGAGGGAAGAACGGCAAAACTTGCAGATAAGACGAAAGGAGCTGTTTTAGAAGAAGGAAGATATAAAGCAGAAGCGAAAATATCAGGCATTTATGAAAATGGAAATACGGTTACTTATAAAATTACAGTAACTAATACAGGAACGGCAAATTTATATGATCTGTATTTAAAGGATACATTAAGCCCGGTACTTGAGAATGCATTAGAAAAGAACAGTGTGTCTTTTGAAGAAAAAGTATATACATCACAGGATGGAAGAGAAGTTCGAACAGTTTTAGAAGAGCCTCAGAAATTATGGATGGACTTTTTAGGAGCGAAAGATTCTGTAGATGTATTTCTGAAAGGAAAGGTTCGACTTGATGTTGGTAACCTTTTTGAATTAGAGAATCTAGTAGAACTTACTGCCAGATATAAGAAAGGAAATGAAGAGGCATATAAGAAATATGAAGAAAAAGTAGAGAAAGAAAATAGGACATGGAAATTAGAGTATGATGCAAATAATGGTTCTAATACAGTTGAAATTGACAGCGAGACCCCATGTCAGGAGGGAAAAAGAGTTACAGTAAATGGAAATCCTTTCTCCTATTCAGGATATTATTTTACAGGATGGAATACGAAAGCGGATGGAAGCGGAGGAATGTGGAAGCCAGATGATATATATACTATGCCGGCCAAGGACATAAGGCTCTATGCGCAATGGAAAAAAGAGAAAAAAGAAGATGAGAAGGACGATGGAAAAGAAGACGGAAAGAATGACGAAAAAGAAGAAAATTCCAGAAAGAATCCAGTGTATAATCTTATCTATGATTCCAATAATATAAAAAATCAAGTTGAATCGGATGAAGAAAATTCCCAATTGGCAGGAGTATTATTGACAGTAAACAAGAATCATTTTTCTTATCCGGGCTTTACCTTTACAGGTTGGAATACCAGAAAAGATGGAAAAGGGAAGAAATACATTGAAGAAGATACGTTAACAATGCCTGCAAAAGATATGATTTTGTATGCACAGTGGAAGAAAAATCCGGTATATCATCTGGTATATGATGCTAATAATGAGAGTGGAATGAGAAGAACGGATGCCGAGACTCCATGTGAAGCAGGAACAAGCATTCAGATTGATGGTAATTCCTATCATTATGAAAAAGGAAAGGGTTCTTATGCTTTTACAGGTTGGAACACCAGACCAGATGGACAGGGAGAAGAATATAAGGCAGGAGAAGAAAAAGAAATTCATGCAGATGTTGTATTATATGCACAGTGGGAACGCCTGCCGGAGAATGCAGAGGATATAATCAAATACCATGTTTTTTACCGGGCAAATAATAACACAACAGCATTTTCTGTAGATGCGCAGACACCGGAAGAGGTAGGAAAGGATATTGTATTAGAAAAGAATCGTTTCTCCTATACAGATCATGTATTTACAGGCTGGAATACAAAGGCAGATGGAAGTGGAAAAGCTTATAAACCAGAAGAAGTATTTTCTGTTCCATCAAAAGATATATCCCTCTATGCACAGTGGAGAAAAATAGAGAGAAAGACCTTGGTGTATTCTTCTAATACAAAGGAAGAAGAAAGAGTAACAGATGCAGAATGTTTTACAGAAAACGGTAAGGAAGATGCTCCAGATAATTCTTCCGATAAAGAACAGAGAATAGAGCTGGATGGTAACGCTTTTCATAATAATGGTCTGGCATTTACAGGCTGGAATACAAGCCCGGACGGAACAGGGAAAGCCTATGCACCAGGCGAGAAGTTTGTGTTAAAGGAAGATACCATCTTATATGCACAGTGGTCGCAGAATGTAAAAACATACGCTCTTACATATCATTCTAACTATCCAGCAGATGCAGATAACAAAAAGGATGAACAGAAGGAAATGGATTCAGAAACCCCGGCATATGCAGGAACAAAAGTAAAGATAAATAAAAATTATTTTTCATATAGCGGTTATATGTTTATGGGCTGGAGTACGAAAAAGACAGGAGTTGTAGAATATATTCCAAGTCAGTGGTATGTTATGCCAGAACAGGATGTCAATCTCTATGCCTGTTGGGAGAAGAAGCCAGAGGAAGATAAGTCAGATAAAAAAGAAGATACAGAGAAGCCAGGAGAAAAAGAAGACATGGATGACAAAAAAGACGATTCAAAGGATGACGGACTAAAAGATGAAGAAAATAGCGATAAAGATAATAATAAGGATAACGGAAATGAAGATAACAAACAGGATGATAATAACAAAGAAGATACAGATAAGAAAGAAGAGTCATTACCAGAGCAAACAAAGAAAGCAATAGAGCAAGCATATGAAGAGATTCAGAAGCTGGCATTAAAAGAGCTGAAAGAGGAGAGCGAAAAGTATACAGAGATTCCGGTTACTGAATTGATGAAAGACACCGATATCATTAATATTCCAGGAACTCCAGTTACGAAAGTTGCAAAACTTGCAGATAAGACACAGGGAGTTACACTGATCAAAGGCCGTTATGAAGGGGAAAAGAAAGAAGGCATCTATGAATATGGAGATATAGTAGATTATACTATTAACATAACAAATGCCGGAACATCAGATCTGTATGATTTATCTATGGAAGACTGCATGGAAAATGCTCTTTTAGAGAACATAGAAAAGGATTCTGTGCAGATTGAGACAGGAGAACTCACAACCAGACAGAAGAATAAAGTATATGCCACACGCATGACAGAAAAAGAAGATAAACTGGGGAAATATGTAGTACAGTTCGATTGTCTGAAATCAGGGGATAGTCTGGAACTCCATATAAAAGGAAAGATAAAGTCAGGAGTTCAGGCAAATATTGGGCTTAATAATACCGTACATATCACAGCACAGTACGAGACAGTAAATGATGATGGCAAGAAAGAAAAAGTCTATGTTACAGATACACCGGAAATGACAGACGATGATACAGTAGGAATTGGCGTGCCGGAAATTCGTATTGCAAAAAAAGCAGATAAAACTAAAAATATCACTTTAGAGGATGGACGCTATACTGGAAAAAGACAGTATGGAACCTATAAGACAGGAGAAGAAATCAAGTTTACTCTCACAGTTTCTAATAGAGGAACGGCAGCGGCAAGAAAGATAAAGGTAACAGAAGAACCATCAGAAGAATTAAGAAAATATGTGCAAATAAAAGGCTTCATTTATAAAGTGGGAAGTAGCATACAGAGTAAACAAAAGTATACGGTAAAAGTGGAAGAATGCAAAAACAAAGCAATATTTTTAGATAAAATAGAAGCCGGCGACACTGTAGAATTAATTTACACTGCGAAAGTAAAAAAAGACATTCCATCAATAAAATGCCTGAAAAATGAAGTCACTCTTACCGGAAAACATAAAGACGGAACAGAGATTCCACTTACATCAAAAATGAAAGATTACGATAAAGTTAACTTAAAAGAAGACAGCAAAGCAGAAAAAGGAAGCCAGAGACATAACACAAAAGGAAACGGAGCAAAAACAGGAGATCATAGCAACCTTCTTTTGTGGAGCTTCTTAAGCATCATTTCTTTAAGCACCGTAATGTTTCTTATCTATTATATAAGGAGGAAAAATAATAAGGGATAATCTGATATAATTGCATTCATATAATTAGAATGTAAGGAATAAACCGGATTAAATGACATATTAGATAATCTGCTATACCTATAAATCCACTATATAGTTATAATAAATTAAATAAAAAGAAAAGCATCGAAATTTTGCCATTAAGCGGATTTTCGATGCTTCTAATACGGAATCGAGGCAACGGGACTCGAACCCACGACCTCTGCGTCCCGAACTTTGTTAAGGTCGCTGCATCTGAGTCCTTCTAATTGCCTCTGATTGCTTCTAAACCCTTTATTTATGCGGCTTTTGAGCGTTCATCATTTGAAAGCCGCATAAATAAAGAATATCATTTCGTGGCACATTTGTTAGTGCAATGTTAGTGCAAACATATATCAGAAGGGTATGCTATATCTCTATCTAAAGGAATTCTCTACGCTGTTTTCTGTTCAGATAGAGCTTTAACTTCTTCTACTGTTAATCCAGAAAAATCTGCAATATCTTCTGTTGTTAACTTACCTGACAATAACATTTTCTTAGCGATTTCGACTGCCTTTTCATGGGCTGTTTCTCTACGCATATTTTCCATTTCTCTGCACATTGTTAAAACTCCTTTCTCATCTTCCTTAAAATACCGCACCCTGTCTGCCAAAATCTTATAATACATATCCTGCGGTTTCGTACATGAAAAATCATGCATAAGCTTTCCTAATTCTGTATCATCTTTAATTTGAGAATTCACATATATAATATGCGACTCGTCCTCAAATAATTCTCCTGTTTCTCTTATCACCCGATCAACATGATAAATTGGAAGTCCTGATTTTAACGTATCATTCTCTGTAATAAAGATAACATAAGTTTCATTCAACGCTTCATATTCATCACCTGGCTCTGTGACATTGGCATCAATCAAACTACTATTATATCTGGCACGTTTTGCTCCCGCTCCCTTATCACTTCTCTGTACTTCTATATTATATACTTCATTATTATTATCAACAGCAAGAATATCTAACCGAACAGAACGCCCCTGCAAATTTTTAACATCATATTGACCCTGTACTTTTTTTACTTTCAAATCACTACGTTTCAAAATAATTTGTAATAAAAATTCTGCACAATTCTTATCCTCAAATACTTTGCTCATAAAATCATCATCCAACAGGCGAAATCCTTGAATACGCTTTAAGTCTGCCTGATGCTTCTTTTCAAAATCCAGCTCTCTTTCCAACATATCACCCCTCTCCTTTAAAATAACGGTTATATAAAGAATTTGTTTCTATTATTTTATCATACAGTAAATAAAGGCTCAAGCTATTCTCACCTTGTAAATGAGCCATCTAAAAATATTCTATTTATCGCACAATTGAAAGCAAATGTAGAAGCTTCTTATTTTACTGTTTTTTAGGATAGAGTGCATCAATTAATCGTTCAAAAGCTTCTCTAACTTCATATCTGGCTACCTTAATTGAATATGATATATCAGGAAGTGATGAAATTAGGGTATCAATATCAAATAGTGCCTCATAAAAAATAGAAGGTAATTTTTCGGCATTTTTATCATTAAAATAATCTGTAGAAGAGGAATAATATTCAAATGCTTTATCTATAACTTCCTTTCCATATTTTTGTTCAAGTTTAGAGTATAATATTTCTTTTTCTTCAACCATAGAATCTAAATAAAATAGAGCTTCAAATAAATCACTACATTCAGGTAGAGAAACAAAATCATTAAGTATATGACGATATTTAGTGGATTCACATCCCAAATGCAAACATTTCCTATCATTTCCTGTAATATGTTTAATAGCCTTAATAGACTCCTCATTAAATCCAAGTGTTTTTTCGATAGCTGTATCAATTTTTGTTTTAGAAGAATAGTCTTGTTCTCCTAATAAGTATCCCAATTCACAGTTAAATATTTCACATAATTTTAGAAGCGTACTTATAGGAGGAAAGGTACCACTTTCGTATTTTGATATTTGTTTCCCATTTGATTTTTGTCCAAGTTCTTTAGCTAGTGTTTCTTGGGACCAGTTTAATTTTAAGCGTTCATTTTTTATTATATTACCTATTTTTTCTGGTGAATATTTCATATCAACCGCACTCCTTACCTCAAAAGTAAAACTATATATATTTTCATACTTTACAATTGGTGACGGTTAAATTATAATAAATATAAGCTAATTAGTCAATATAACTTGCAAGTTTGAATAAGTTAACGATTTAAAAGATTTTTAGAAATCAAAAGAAGAACAAAACTAAAATCAGAATATATCTTGAGTATTAACAAGTTATGTTTGAAGTATTATTTCTGGAATGTGTAGACAAAAATATAGTAAAGCAAGATATTTGTTCATTGTAGATACTATAGTTGTATTTATAACTATCGTATTATGCTGAAGTTAAAATTAAGGAGGATGTATATGAACAAAAATGTTAAGCAGATTAATACCAAAAAATCTCTTCCGACAGAAAATGCCATAATTGACACAAAAAACGATTTTATTGCTTGGATTAAAACTCATAAAAAACAGTTGATTCTGGCAGGCATTGGGATTACTACGATCATCGGAACAATCCTTGTCTTTAAGAATAATGATATACTTGAGATATGGGATTCACTCAACAAAAAACTTATAAATGTTCCTGATGAACCCCAGCTTACTTCGCTGTCAATTTCTGACAAAGCATTATCACCAAATACAACAATACCTATAAAAACATGCCCTTCTCCAACAGTGCCAATTGATGTACGTGGACATATTAGAAGACTACCAGCTGGGCATTGTCATTCTCCAGAAAAAGAGATTGAAGCAGCCAATCTTGGAATTAATTTACCCCTTAATCAGACAATAGTAAATCCATATACCAAGTGTGCTGCGTGATAAAAATAATAAAGATATAAAGAAAAAATTGATCACTATTTAACCTACACTTATAAATGAATATTCTGTACAGACTTTCTCCAAGATGAAGTATGTAATAAGATTCTTTTATCATAATGAAGAACGAAAAGTTCTAATGCAGAGCTTTTCGTTCTTCATATATATCAGTTATAAATTTCTATACCAAGAATAGTTGGAAAAAACTGCCTATATACGTCTGTATTATGTCTAATTATTATCTTTATCAGCAAAAATTCTTAGTTTCTTAAATTTTTTCTTATTTAATACATATATATATCATTGTAGCTCGTAAATTAGTATGTCCAAAGTATTCATTTAATTTAACAAGTGCGGCAGTTTTATCTTTTGCAGCTTTATAATATCTATTTCCCATAGTCTTTCTAAGTCCACGGGTACCGATTATACGGTTAATTCCTACTGTTTTTGTAGCTTTTCCCATTATTTGTTCCCATGTATTAACATCAATATGTCTATTCTTAGGAGTAAAAAAGATATAATCATTTAATGATATTTTTTCTGATAATTGTACCCATTGTAACCAAGTTTCTAATATAACCTTAACTTCTGTATTCCATATGAATATCTTCTTTTTTCCCACTTTTTTTATATGATGAGTTTTTTCTTGAATAAAGTCCATATCCTTTCTCCACTCCCATTTTTCGTCATAAAAAACATCCCATGTAAGTTTACAAAAATCGCTACTTTGTAATCCCAAATTAATTGCACATATGAACATAGTAAGATTCCTTCTTGCTGTAGTTTCTCTTTTTAAACTACAGCATTTAGAGATTTCTTTTTGAAAATAGTCTATCACTGCTTTGATTTCTTCTTCTGTATGAAGTGCATCTGTTTTAGCGAGTCTACTGTGATTTCTTTTTTTTATTTTAAAATCTTTAGGGATATATGATAATTCTTTCCACTCAAAATCTATTTGTGAATATATTGTACTAATTCCCCAATTAGATTTTCGACGGTTATACCAATTGAATGTATTATATAAAGAAATAAAATAGCCTTCTAATCCTTCACAATCAGTTTTATTATCAATTTCTAAATATTCTATTTTCCATTGACGTTCATAGCACCATTTATCATAGGTAAAATGTTCATCTATTCTTTGTAATAAAGATCTATTATCCGACCACACAATACCTACATATTTTATTATATTATCATCCAAATCCGTATATCTGTAAATATATCCCATTTTATTTCTCCATATAACCTTTATAAAAAATATAAATTACATTATAACACAAAAGAACAAAGTAGATGTCATAGAAGTAAATATTATATATAAATGTATCAAAAATAACTATTCATCATAAAAT
>CAVCBH010000005.1:0-2841 GCA_963600375.1 bacterium
ATACCGTAAATTGAGGTGTGCAGATTGCAGGAATGATTTTTCAGACACGCTCTGGAATCTATCCGGTGATGGGGAGCTTTTTTAAGAACTGGAAGTTGTGCATCAATAAAACTATATTTAAAGTCCAGTATATTTTAGCTTTTTGCTATTCAAAGAAACACAAAGTACTGTCAAAACAATATTTACAACCAAAACAAAAATACTTCCTTCAATTTTACAAGCTCCTCCAGATAAGATTTCGTTTCCACTAAAACTTGTAATAAGTAGACTCGGATAATCATCTGCAAGCGATACTCCGCCTAAAATCAAGGCTCCAATTCCATTCCATAAGAAATGCATGATAATCGGCGCTACGAGAGAACCACTGTACTCAAGAACAGCTGTCATAAACAGGCTCATAGTAATTACATTTACCACCGGAATAATGCCCGCCTCAAATGCTCCGCCATGACATGCTGTAAAGAGCGCCGTTGTGACAATAATCGCTGCAACTATATTGTGCTTTTGCTTCAACATTTGATACAAGTACCCTCGAACAAGAAGCTCCTGCATAATCACATTTAGAAATGCAGCTAACATCCAGACGGGAAACAGCTTCACCTCATTCATCCCATCGAAATGAATACACTTTGTTATGTACATGAGCAAAGTAGGAATCGCAAGCCATAGTACCCCCATGACAATTCCCAGCAGTGCTCCATTAGTTGGGTTATCAGTCAGATGCAATTTTACATTTTTCTTTTCGATCAACCAAAATATCAAGGTAAAAAACACAATTGCCAGAAGTGGCATAATTTCAGCCCACAATCTCCAAACAGCAGGTTCACTTAAATCCGGCATAGGAAGCACACCAGCTAAGATTGCCCATCCTATGAAAAAGCATATAAACTTCGCCATCGAAATCACTATTTTTTTCATTGCAAATTTCCTCCAAAACTTGAGTTTCCCCCGACATCTAATCTACAGTCTTTGTACCTGTTTTAGGATTGAGACTGTACTTTCGTTGTCCCAACAAATTTCCTGTGTCTCCCTGTCTCCAAAATACACTGGAAAACGGAACTTTATGTGCTTCAGGAATCTGCCGTCTGGCTGCTCCTGCTCGTAAATGTCCACCTGTTCTACAAAACTGTTAAGAAATTCTTTCTTCTCCAGATCGGTGAACTTATCATATAGTTTATCAAAATATAAAAGAAATTGATAGACGTTTTCTTCTGATATTTTCTGTTGCTGAATATTCAGCCGGCGGTTCTTTACTTCCTCTATACTGTTTTCCACACCTTCAATTTCATCATACAGACGGTATAAGCGTGTTTCCATATCCTGATATTTCTTTTCATAAAATTTATCCATGATATCCAGACTGTCCATCTGCTGTCCAAGTCTTTCTTTTTCTTTCGGTTCACGTTTCCATACATACCGCTTCCACATAAAGGACATCTTAATATTCCAGATAAGATATGCTCATGATCCAGACTATGCGTCTTTTCATATTTCACATCTGTTTTTCCCGTTTTTGATGAGCAAGCTCCCAGTCTGTTTCTGAAATGATTCCTTCATGGATACCATCATGCAACATATAATTTTCCTGCTTTACGATACGGTATTCATTTCTTGTTCCTGAAACTTTCTCGTTCTTTCTTCGTCCATAAGCCAGTTTTCCGCAGTATACCGGATTATCCAGAACGCCTTTTATAAAGGAAGTTGCAAATGCATCCAGTGTATTGTTCTGTCTTTTTTTCTTTTTATATCCATGCTGATTCAGCCATGCAGCAACCACAGTGATCCCCATATTGGTATGAATAAATTTGTCATAAATCAGATGAATAATCTCTGCTTCATCCTCTGCAATCTGTAATTCTCCATTTACCAATTCATAACCATATGGAGCAAATCCACCGTTCCATTTTCCTTTTCTGGCTTTCTGCTTACGTCCTTCTATTGTCTGAACAAGTATATTCTCCCGTTGAATGCCTTTTACCTCTGATTTTCGTATGCTTATCTCACAGCAAAGCAGTACCACACCGGTACAACCTGCTGAATCAATGAATACGAAAACGGAGGTATTTTTATGCGAGAACTCAAAAACACCAAAATCATTGCTGTAGATCATGGCTACGGCAATATGAATTTAAGACCTTCACCGATATCCTGAATCGTTACTCTGATCTGTGCAAACCTGTGAAGGGCAACGGCCGTGGCAGGAAGAAAAGATAATCACAAGCCAACGGCTTGTCCGGGAGAATTCCCACAATTCCTTTTCGCATAAACTGCGAAAAAAGGCGCACCCCATACCAGCTATCAGGCAGGTATAGAAGTGCGCCCTTAGTTCCTAAGGGATTTATATGCCGTATCCAGCGTGTTTGTTTTCTTAATTATTCTGTCTCTGGTCGCAGTGAACCATAATAATAGCTTGCAGTCGCACCACCATCCATTAAGAATGTGGAACCGGTGATAAATGCGCCCTTGTCACTCATCAGAAGCTCTGCGACATTGGCAACTTCATCGGCTGTTCCGGGGCGGCCTGCCGGACATTTGGCAAACATATTTTTATAGAAATCCCCACGCGGTCCATTAAACTCATCAACGGCAAGCGGCGTTACAATAATTCCAGGTGCAATAGCATTCAACCGCGCACCGCGCTTTCCCCACTCGACAGATTGTGCCATCACGCGTTTTTCGTTGCATCGCTTTGCAAGCTGATATGCATGAAGCGTATCGCGGATATTTTCTGACTGTAGGAGATCAATCTTTAACAGTTCCTCTGTCGGTGCAGTCGCAAGCTGCGCATCCTCTTCAGCTGTAAGTGCAGGCATACGCCAGCCGGACTGACTGGAAATTGTC
>CAVCBH010000006.1:0-23685 GCA_963600375.1 bacterium
GTTCTATAAAAGGCTTTACTGTATAGTCATTTTCATTTTGACAGATTTCTAAGAAACATTCATCTACCATCACAAAGGTATTAGTTTCCTTTGCTTTCTCTAAAATACGAAGGATCAATTTTCTTTCTGTAAGGATCCCTGTCGGATTATTCGGATTGCAGACAACAACTAAATCTGTATTCTCTGTTATTTTCTCCAAAATGTCTTCTTTGATAATAAAATCATCTGCTATCCGGTAGTATTCCATCTGTGCGCCTGCCGCGGACAATGCCTCTTCGTACTCTACAAAAGCTGGTGCAGGAAGCAGTACTTTTTTTGGCTGTAAACCAAATGCCAGACGGTATAAAAGGTCAGCCCCTCCATTTCCACAGGTGATATGACTTTCTGGTACATCGTCCTGTCGGCTGATGGCTTCTTTTAAACGACCGCAATCCGGGTCAGGATAATTTATCGTTCCATCAATCGCTTCCATCATTGCCTGACGGATATGTTCCGGCAATCCAAGTGGGCTGATATTTGCAGAAAAATCCAGGATATCTTCCTCGCAAATCCCCATCTCTTTTGCTTTTTTATAAATGTTTCCTCCATGTGAAATCTTCTTCATAACTTTAGCCTCAATTTTCTAAATCGTTGGTTATTATATATTAACTATTTTAATTACAAAGTTTAAATAATTACTGATACAACTCGTCACAATACATCTGCTTTCTTACAATCAAACTATCTCTTTCTAATAATTTCTTTCTAATTTCTTTTAGTTTTAAACTCCGACAGTATAATTACAGTACAGTATTCATACATTTATAAATTACAAAAATTAAAATAGCCACCTATAAATCAAAAATGTAATCAGGCAGCATACCATCATTGACAAAAATGCACTGACATACAATAACTGATTTGTTCTTTTAATATCTTCATATTCTACCGGACGAATATTGTCCCCAATTGTCGGTTTGTAGACTGATTTTCCAAAATAATTATGAGTTCCACCAAGCTGAATCTGCAACGCACCTGCCGCCACTGCCTCTGTCTGGGCGCTGTTCGGACTTAAGTGTGCAAAGCGGTCTCTCTTAAAAATTCTCACTGCTCCCTTAAAATCAAATCGTAAAATTAATGTGGCGATCATCAACATAACTGCGGCAAATCTTGCCGGAATAAAGTTACATATATCATCCATTTTGGCGGAAAAAAATCCAATGTTTATCAGCTCTTCATTTTTATAGGCAACCATAGAATCTAATGTATTTACTGCCTTATATGCAAAACCTAACGGTGCACCACCAATTGCAATAAATAGCATCGGCGCAATGACTCCATCTGCTGTATTTTCTGCAATAGTTTCCACATCTGCTTTTGCCACTTCGCTCTCATCAAGATTCTCGGTGTCACGTCCTACCAGATAGGATACCTCTTTTCTCGCTCCGATAAGGTCTCCATCTTTTAGCTTTTTATATACTTTCATAGATTCTTTTTTCAAACTCTTTGTCGCAAGAATCTGATAAATGAAAAATGTTTCCAGACAAAAGTGAAGAACTGGATGAATCATCCATGCCACATACAGGATTCCATAAACAACAGCAAATGTTCCTGCCACAATAAAGAGCATTAAGAAGAATCCTGCTGTCTTCTCTGCTCCTGCTTTTCTCTCAATCCCTTTTTCTTTTACTTCCTCATAGCTGCAACCGTAAATCTTATGCTGCATGCTTCTTTTTAATTTATCGATAAACCACCCGATAATCTGTACTGGATGAATCAGACCATGGGGATCTCCGAATATTAGATCCAGCAAAAATCCAAGTAACATCGCATAAATCAGTCTCATTCTTTTGTTTCCTCTCTTATGCTTTTTACATGCTAAAACTTCTTATCTTTTTATCCAGACACTTTTACATTCAAAATCGTCATAATTTAAATTCTTTGCGACTTTCTCTGCAATAGCCACAAAATTCTCTGCGACTCCTCTGCAATTATGAAAATAAAAATGCGGATATCCTGCCATGATATTTCCTTTTACATAAAGACCATTCCAGCATTTTCCCGAATACTTTTTAATCTCGCAGGAATCTCCTCTTTTATCTGCCTTTGAATAATGAAATTCATGAGCACGAATCTTTGTATCTTTTTTAAAAAATGCCGTATCGTAAAGCGCAGTCAAAGTTACATAACCAAACTGCATAGACAGACGTTTTGTCATCTGCACATCGGTATCAATCAGCCCAAGCATCTCCATTGAGCTGTCGTCAGCCTCTACAAGATGATTACAGACATACATAAAGCCACCACACTCCGCAATAACTGGCTTACCTGCTTTTGCTGCCGCACAGATAGATTCTTTCATCAAAATATTTTCGGCAAGCTCTTTTCGATACGTTTCCGGATAGCCGCCTCCAAGATAAATTCCATCCGTATCTTCTGGAAGTTGTGTATCATTTACCGGACTGAAATAGCAAAGCTCTGCTCCAAGCTGCTCCAAAATCTCAAGATTTTCTTTATAATAAAAACAAAATGCCCTGTCCCATGCAACTGCGATTTTTGCCCGTTTCTTTTCTGGAAGTGCTGGCTTTTTTACAGCTACAAGCGGTACTGCTTTCTGTCCGATTTTCAAAAGCAGGTCAAGGTCAATACATTCCTCTGCCGTCTCACCAAGAAGATTTAAAATCTCATCAAGATTATCAATTTCTGCCGCTGTCATCAGCCCTAAATGCCTGCTTCCAATACAGATTCCTTCTTTTTGTGGAAAATACCCTACAACAGAGATTCCAAGCTTTTCTTCTATCTCTGGTTTCATCAGCTGATACATTCCTTTGCTGCATCGGTTTAAAATAACTCCAGCAACTGAATTATCCTGATATTCAATCATTCCTTTTATAAGGGGAATCATTGTGTGGGACATTCCCTTCACATTAAATATTAAAATGGTCGGCATTCCCGTCTCTTTCGAAACTGTCCATGTACTCTTTTCACAACTAATGCCAACGCCATCGTAATAGCCCATAACACCTTCTGTCACAGAAAAATCAACATCCTGACTGTCTTTACCTACAAGATATCGTAAATCCTCTCCCGTAGAAAAAAATGGGTCCAAATTCCGGCAGGCCCTCCCGGTAATATGACTGTGTAACATAGGGTCAATGTAGTCCGGCCCACATTTATAAGATTGAATATGAAGTCCTCTGCTCACAAGAGCCTTCAAAATACCACATGTAATGCTGGTTTTTCCGCAACCACTGTTCGCACCTGCAATCAACACTCGTGGCATCGGTTTTACATTTTCCATATATTGATACTCCTCTATATTAGAGCGTGTCTGCCTTAGGTCTGTCAATAAGAATCATCTTAATTCCAGTCTGGCGGCAGGCTTCCACCTTCACGTCAACACCGCCTGTCTTTCCACTATCCTTTGAAACAAGAACTTCTGCTCCAGTTCCTTTGATAAGCTTCACATTATCCTCAACTGTAAAAGGAGGCATTTCCCCGAAAACATGCCCTTTTGGATAACCAGCTTTTGCGCAGCCCTCCAGAGAAGAAGCATTATCAAGCACGCGGATAAAAAGGCGTTTGGCTCCGTTTTTTACACCATTCATGTATGCTGTTGCTGTATTTACACCTGTTGTAAGAAAAACATTTCCCTCTAACTCATTCAAAAGAGCGATTGCTTCCTGTACATCCTTTGCATGAACAATTCCTTCATAATCATATTTAAGATTCATTCTCTCATATCTTTCATAAGAAATACCTGCTGCCTTTGCCGCCTTTTTTACAGTCTCCGATACGATCTTTGCAAATGGGTGAGAGGCATCAATAATCTTCTCGCATGGATTTTCTGCAAGAAGTGTAAGAAAACCATCGTAATCAAGCCTTCCTACATGAACATCAATGTCATATTCCAGAAGCATTTCTTTTCCAAGCTCTGTAGCTACACTGGCAAGAATCCTTTCGTCTGGATTCTCACTAAGAAGCTTCTCAATCACCTGTCTTGATTCTGTTGTCCCGGCAATTATCAAAACATTATATTTCATAATTACATCTCACTTTTAATAATCATCGTCGTAAAATAACTATACTCACGGTCAGGAATCAGCGGACCAACATACTCGCCGTCCATTCCAACATTGCTGATAATAAGTGCGTTATTCTCCATGCCTCTCTCTACCAGCAGGTCATACACTTCTTTTACATGGCTTCCAACTTTCATAATAACGAGATTGTCAAAAACACCAAGTGTCTTTTCTACCTGGTCAATTCCTTTCAATGACGGAATTACACCAAAGCCTTCATTTCCCTCTACAATAGAAATTCCAGCCTTACTTGCTCCTGCACAAAAAGACGGAATACCAGAAACCATTTCTACATCATATCCTGCCTTTAAAAGGCGTTTATGCACATACGCATAAGTGCTGTAAATTCCGATATCACCAAGAGCAAGCATTGCAATGGACTTGCCTTCATCAAGCATCTTCATGATTTCTTCTGAGGCTGCCTGACGGCAAGCTTCACGCTTTGTCTTATCTTTTGCCATTGTGAATACAATTTCCTGAATCTTTGCTTCAGGAATCTCTACAGCACCTTTTGCAATGTTTAAAGCGACACTATCTTCGCCCTCTTTTTTTACTGGTACTGCTACAATATCACATTCTTCAATTAATCTTTTCGCTTTCAGAGTTAAAAGTTCCGGATCACCGGGACCAACTCCGATTCCATATAATTTGCCTTTCATAAGTTCTCCTTATACATAAAAAATTCTGTCTACACAATCCTGCGGAATATAAATCTTTTGTCTTTACTTTTAATAATTTTTTGAAAGAACAGCCCAAAGTTTTTCTTTTTCAGCTTCAGCACTCATAGACAACAACTGGCTGCTCTCCCATTCTGACACCAAAGTCTTAGAAAAGATTTTGGGGAATGAAAGGATATTACTTTTTCCGTTATCATAGTCTTCGGAAGATTTTGATAAATAAAAGAAGATTGCACTTTATGACTTTGTGCTACGGAATTTTGACCATAGGAACTTCGAGCTCGTTCTCAAGAAGTTCCTGCTTTACTGAGCAAAATGGAGTGTTTAGCACAACGGAATAAAGTCAACTTCTTTTATTTATCAAAATCGTTCCCGAGCCTACTCACAGCGGAACAAAGTAATCTCTTTCATTCCCCAAAATCGCTCTACAGACTTCCGGCTTTCTTCAGATGTTCTACAAACATCTCCGCTATTGCATCTATTTCCCCAAGTCCCTTCATGATGACCTGTGTTTCGAATCCATCCGCTTTTAAGATGGAATCCCAGGAGTCTGCTTCCGCTCCCGCAAGATCATTTCGGGCGTGGTCACCTGCTACGATCATAAGTGGCATGATATGCACCTTTTTGATATTTCTTATTCTTAATCGACGGATAACGTAATCAAGGCTCGGGAAGCCTTCTACTGTTCCGACATAAGTACTTTCATAACCAAGATCACGGAGCATATTTTCAAACTGGCTGTATGCACTATTTGCGAAATGTTCTGTTCCATGTCCCATAAAGACAAACGCTTCATCATCCGCTAATGGTTCTTTTAATTCTTTCATTACGATTTCACAAGCCTGTTTGTAATCTTCCTCTTCTGTGAGAAGTGGTTCGCCAACTTTGATTGTTGGAATCTGATCTTTGTATGCTAAAAGCATGTTCATCATCTTGTCATATTCTAATCCATTTATGATGTGGGTTGGCTGACAGATAACTTCTTCATAGCCGTCTGCTACCAGACGCTTCATCACTTCATCTGGATTATGAATAATTACATTTTTTGTTCTCGCCCACTTGCGGATAATCATTCCAGATGTAAATGCACGATAAAAGTCATAGTCTGGAAATGCTTTTTTGCAGGTTTCTTCGATGTTAACGATTGCTGGAAGTGCTTCTTCAAAGCTCGTTCCAAAGCTTACCACTAATAATGCTTTTTTTCCCATTTTTTCTCTCCTCATCTTTTAAACGTGTGCTGTGAATATCATCACTGGATTATTCGTATCCATGATATGATAGCTGCCGATTTTCCGACCCCGGCCTACTGTTGCCTGAATGACGTCAAAGTCCGGGTCATATTTTCCTAAAAGTTCATTGGTCTCTGCTATAGTCTCGATTGTTACTGCGGAAATGACTACTTTTATTTTTTCAGGAAATGCTGCGATTGTCTCTAATATCTGAGACATTTCTTTGCCGCTGCCGCCGATAAATACTTTGTCTGGTTCTGGTAGTTTTTTCGCAGTTTCGGCTGCATCTCCTTTGTAAACAAATAAATTGTCGGCTGAAAATTTTTCTTTGTTTTTATAAATTAGTTTTACAGCTGTTTCATTCCGCTCTGCACTGTAAACTGTTCCAAATGGAACCTGTCTTGCACATTCGATGGATACAGAGCCTGTTCCTGCGCCAATATCCCATACGACATCGTCTGGATGTAATTTCATTTTGTGTAAAATGAGTACACGGATTTCTTCCTTTGTCATCGGTGTTTTGTCTCGCTCAAAATCTTCATCTGATAAAAAGCAAGGACGAACAATCTGATGTGGAGACGAATTTTTAATCATTGCAACACAAAGAGATGGAAACTCTTTTTTTATCATTTCGTCAGGTTTGCCAAATGTAAGGATTTCATCTTCATAGGAAAGATTCGCCCCGGCGCAGACAGTCACATCATCAAGCTGATAATCCAGCATAATCTGCGAAAGCCATGCCGGTCCTTGTTCTTTGCTGCAAAGGAAAAATACTTTCGAATGTTCTGTTACTGCAAGCGCGATAGATCCTGCCGTTTTCGTTCTTCCGTGTACGCTGATGATTAATGCGTCCTCCATTGTTTCCCCGAATGCCGCTCCAAGCATCTGCAGGGAACCGACACCAGGAATAATATCTATATCCCAGTTTTTGCTGATTGGGTCGTTGCAGATTGTGCGGTATAGACTGTACATAAGCGGATCGCCGCTTACTGCCATTACAACATCTTGTCCTTCGGAAAGTGTTTTTTCAATCTGCTCTAAGGTATCTTTGATTTTTCCCATTGCAAGGAAAACGGGATTGCTATTTTCAGAACTTATTTCACTGGCTGTTATACTCTCAAACTCCCGGGTGTCAATCGCTTCACCATCTGCATCTGTCTTTTTTAAATCCAACTTCTTCGATATAATATTACATCTATCATGCTGCAATACATCTTCTAAATCGCTGTCATCCTGACACAGCTCTTCCAAAACCGGTAAAATCCTTTTCGCCGCAATTACGGTGTGGGCTTTTTTCATTTTTTCAATTACTGCCGGTAAAATATAATCGGCTTCTCCCGGTCCGATTCCGGCTACAGTTAATTTGCTCATTGTAACCTCCACGGTTATTTTTCATTTTGACAATTGTTGCTGACTTGTACGGTTATCCTGATTTTGACAATCATTACTCACTTTCGGCAAACAGAAAGCACCTCTTCCACATTCTCGCTCACCGCCAGAATTTCATTTTGCCCATCGAGGAAAATGATTCCGACTCTCGCCATTTTGTGAGCAGTTTTTTCGCAATATTCTGACGCTTTCTGTGCCATGTCCGGCCAGATATCCATCAGACCCTCTTCTTCCACAATCTTCATCGCCGCCTTCGTTGTGAGACAGGAATAAATCTTTTTAATAACGGAAGTCGGTGCGCCGTGAAGTGCTGCATGGGTGCAGATGGTTTCTATACGCCCGTCTGCTACATGGCTATGTGTATTCATTGTGCCGGAGGCTACTTTTACAAGTTTGCCGACAAATCCGCCGATTAAAATGTCAGTAAAACCTCTTTCTACCGCTTCTTCTATCATAAAGCCGATATAATTGCTTACCTGCAAAATACACTGAAATTCGCCATATTGTTCTTTTAATGCGATCTCGCCAGTTCCCCCAAGTACAAAAAGAATTGTTTTATGTCCCTGTTTTGCATACATATCAAGTTCTGCAATAAGGGAGTCTTTCATTGCTTCTTCACTCATCGGGCGAACAATTCCTGTCGTGCCGAGAACTGAAAGTCCATTTACAATTCCAAGTCTTGGATTAAATGTCTTTTTGGCAAGTTCTTTTCCACCCGGAATACTTACGGTTACATTTGCCTTTTTATTACCGATAATCTTTCGGATTGCTTTTTCTGCCATCTGGCGGGGAACCGGATTAATAGCTGGCTGTCCCGGTGGAATCTTTAATCCCTCCTGTGTTATAGTACCAACTCCGTCCCCTCCGAAAAAGGAAATGTCTCCCTCTTCTTCAAACAGTTCAACCTTCGTGATAATTTCACTCCCGTTTGTTACGTCCGGGTCGTCTCCGGCATCTTTTACCACACCACATACTCCGAACTCTCTTGGGATAATATCAAGATAAAGTGTTTTTCCAATGGGTGTATCCACCTTCACTACAGAAGGACATTTACCCGTTGTCTGCCAGATTACAGAAGCCTCCGCTCCACCAGTCATACAGGAGCCGGTGGACACTCCTTCTCTTAGTTTTTTCATAACTGATACAGCATCGCATTACAAATCGTCGCCGCAATGTTGCTGCCGCCTTTACGTCCTTTTGGAACGATGAAAGGAACTCCGGCATCCATAATCAATTCTTTGGATTCTACTACATTTACAAAGCCGACTGGCGCGCCGATGATTAAGGCTGGTTTTAATTTGCTCTCCTTAATTAATTCATATAAACGAATTAAAGCTGTTGGTGCGTTTCCGATCGCAAAAATAACGTTTTTCTCTTCTGCCAGAACTGCCCCTCTTTCCATACAGATTGCTGCTCTGGTGCAACCGCGTTCTTTTGCCTCTTTTGCCACATCTTCATCGGACATAAAGCAATGTGCCTCTCCTCCAAAAGATGCTAACTTTTTTTTGTTGATCCCTGACCATGCCATTCTTGTATCGGTTACAATGTGGGCTCCATTTTTTAAAGCTTCCACACCGATATTGGCTGCATTTTCAGAAAAGCATAAATTATCTGCATAATCAAAATCTGCGGAAGTGTGGATACATCTTTTTACAATGGAGAACTCCGGCTCCGGCCAGGTTCTTCCGTTTAATTCGCTCATGATGATCTCCATACTTCTTTTTTCGATTTCGGCAGGTTTTACGATTTGAATCTTATCTAACATATCTCATATCTCCTCCTGCATTTCACATTCAACTTTTTCAATTTATAATTATCTTGATAATTACTTTTAATTTTTTAACAATTTCACTTACAATTATTCTAAATTTTCTAAGTAATCCTATCTATAACTTTTTTAAATCTTATAAATGACCTGCTAAAAATCTTTGACAAAAAATCAATTTCCATAAATTCTATAACATATGTCCAACAGAATTCATTAAAAGATTTTAATTCAATTCCTCATAGGTACCAAAGTTCGTCTGCTCAAAGCTTGGTAATTCCCAGTATGTCTTAAATGCATAATCTGCGATAGTGAATCCCATAACGGCTCCGGTTCCCTCGCCAAGACACATATTCGCAAGGATATATGGCTGTTTTCCAATGGCCTCAAGAATCATTCGTCCGGCTGGTTCATTGGAACAGTGGGATGGGAAAAGGTATGGTGCACATTCCGGTACTAAGCGAATCGCAATTAATGCCGCCACTGAGGAAATAAATCCATCAATAAATACTGGAATATTTAACGCCGCACCTCCGATATAGCAGCCAGCCATTCCGGCAATATCAAGACCGCCAACTTTAGAAAGTACGTCAAGTGGGTCATTTGCATCTACTTTATTAAGTGCGATACTCTGCCTGATAACTTCTATTTTATGTTCTAAGTCTTTATTTGTAAGACCAGCACCCTTTCCTGTTACCCTTTCCACACTCTGGTCGAGTAAAACAGAACAAACTGCACTGCTTGTCGTCGTGTTTCCAATGCCCATCTCGCCAGTGGCAAGTACATTATAGCCTTTTTCTTTTAAATCGGCTACCATGTTGATGCCAACTTCAATGGCTTTTATTGCTTCTTCTCTCGACATTGCAGGTCCTTTTGCCATGTTGTCTGTTCCGTATTTAATCTTTCTTGGAAGAACTCCCGGATTGTCACAATCAGTTGCGATTCCAATGTCAACGGGGTATACATCTGCTTCACTCATGGAGGACATAATGCAGATTGTCGCATTATGCTTTGTCATATTTTCTGTTACTGTCTTTGTTACTTCCTGCCCTGTCTGGGTAACGCCTTCTGCTACAACACCGTTGTCCGCTGCCATGACGATAACCGCTTTTTTCTCTAAATGTGGATTTTTATCCCGGTAAATTCCGGCAAATTGTGTCACCATTTCTTCGAGTCTTCCCAGACTGTGAAGAGGCTTTCCAAGAGTATTCCATCTTGCACGGGTGTATTCCATTGCCTCCTCATCTAGTGGCTGAATTTTTTTGATTGCTTCCTCCAGAGTCATAACCATCTTCCCTTCTGCTACTTTAATATCAACATATATTTTTTCTTATGAAAATAATGATAACGGTACCATTCCCGTATACTTTGTAATCACAATAACGACAAGCAATAACAATACTTCTGCAAGCTCACTTCCCGCTCCCATAACGTCTCCAGTGATTCCACCGATTTTCCCTGTGATATATACACGGAAAAGATAGGCGAATCCAAAGAGAATTGCAAAGATAAGTACTCCCCAACAGGAGAAGGCAAGTACCATTGCAATAAGTCCAAGAATTACTGTTCCGATTACCGTTCCAAGACTAACTGTTCCTACATAAATACCAATTCCTTTTTTTCGAGGATAAATTGCTTTATACACAATCGCTCCCTGCACCATTTTTCCGGTGATCGGCATAAGAAGAATCATCAGCCATCTTATATCGCTGTAGTAAATCCCGGCAAATTTTAATGCCAGGTCAAAACACATCGCTACTGCACCATTTGTTCCAATGCGGCTGTCTTTCATGATTTCAAGCATTCGCTCTCTTGTTCTTGCCGAGTAGATTCCATCTGCAGTATCAGAGAGTCCATCTAAATGAAAGGCTCCAGTGAGACAGAGGTTCGCAAGCATTGCAAAAAGAATTCCAAATACTTCTGGTAAAATAAGACTTACGAGAAGAAATACTGCCATGTCGCAAAGTCCAAGAATCAGACCAACTACCGGGTAATATAAAAATCCTTTATGCATATCCTCATCTTTTACTTCACCAAGATCTACATTAACAGGAATTCTTGTCATAAAGCCAAGAGTTAACAGGAAACGTTTTATCTGCGTTTTCATTCTTTGCCTTCTTCTGCTGCATCCTGAATCATTGTTTCTACCATGCCTCTTGCTGTGTATATAAGAGCCGTTTTGGCAATGGAAAGACCATTTTCCTGTGCAGTCTTTGTTGTAACCGGACCAATACTGATGTATTTTCCTTTAACATCTTCTAAATTATCTACCATAGATACAAAGGCACGAACTGCACTTGAACTTGCAAATGTTACATAGTCAACCATCTTGATTAAACGATTCAGTTCATCTGCCTTTCTCTCATCTGTCACTGTATGATAAAGAGAAATGCATTTATGGGAAATACCTGCCGCTTCTAATGCATCCGGAAGCACTCTGTTCGCTTCTTCTGCACGAAGGAGAAGAACATTTTCATCTTTTTCGATATGAGGGATCATCGCCTCTGCCATATCCTGTGAGGAGTAGGCTGTCGGAATAAAATCACAGAAAATATTGTGAGTTTCCAAAGCTTTTCTCGTTCCATCACCGATAACAGCAAAGTGGATATGCGCTAATTTTCTGACATCCATTCGGATATCCTGCATTTCCTCAAAGAAACATTCCACACCGTTCGCACTGGTAAATACGATCCAGTTATACTTATCTATTTCCTTCAATGCAATATCTAATTCAGGAAGTCGCATTCTTTCTGTACGAATCAGACTAAAGGAAATGGCTTCTGCTCCCTCTTCTTTCAAAATCGGAGAAAGACGATTTACCATAGAAGTTGTTCCTGTCACCAGAACACTCTTACCGGATAAAGGTTTATGTCCGTACCAGTCAAGTACCTGACGTAAACTGACAACATCTCCTACAACTGTAATAGCAGGAGTCTTGATTCCTTCCCGCTTTACAACTTCTACAATATCTGCAAGTGTCCCTGTTGCCACGCGCTGTCTTGCTGTTGTTCCTTCCTGAAGTACGCCAACGGGAGTTGCAGGATCTTTACCATTTTCCATAAGAGAGGCTACGATATTTGGAAGATTTTTCAGACCCATAAGGAAAATTAATGTGCCTTCTTCCTTTGCAAGTGTCTCATAATTTAATACACTCACACCATTTTTATGATTGCCTTCATGTCCTGTAATTACATGAAAAGAAGAAGCAAAATCACGGTGTGTTACCGGAATACCACAATATGCCGGAACAGAATAAGAGGAAGAAATTCCAGGTACAACTTCAAAGTCAACACCGGCTTCTCGAAGTTCCTGTCCTTCCTCACCGCCGCGGCCAAAAATATATGGGTCGCCGCCCTTTAAGCGGACAACATTTTTACCTTCTAATGCAAGCTTTACTAAAAGTTCATTTGTCTCATACTGTTTTAAATGATGATTAGAAGAACGCTTACCTGCATAAATGAGTTCTGCGTCATCTCTTACTTCATTTAAAAGAGAACTGGATGCAAGATTATCGTAGACAACAACGTCGGCCTCTCTTAAAAGGCGAAGTCCCTTTCTTGTCAGAAGGTCTTCATCCCCAGGACCTGCGCCTACAAGGTATACCATGCCTTTGTTTACTTCATGAGCAACCTGGATGCCCAACTCTGTTGCTATTTCTACTTTGCTTTTTCTTGTCGTATCTCTTCCTGTTATATCTTTATCTGCCTTAACAGTTTCCTCTACGGAAACGGTTGCTGCTGCAGACACTCCAGCTATTAGCTTGCTATCTGCATCTTTTTCCACTATAGCATCTTCTATATTCACCGTCATATACGTTTTTCTGCTGTGAATCCCATCTTTCACATACATCGCACGCATGGAAAATTCACCATTTTCTTCCCGACAAAGAGCTGCCGCTGGTGCGTTACAGCTACCACCAATTGTCTTTAAGAAAGCTCTCTCTGCCATTAAAAAACACTCTGCTTTTTCACTGTGAATTGCCGCAAGAATCTCTGCCATCTCCGCATCTTCTGTACGACTTTCTACCGCAAGAATTCCCTGTCCTGCCGCCGGAAGAAATACATCCGGATCAAGATACTGATAGTGAATTCCTTCTTCTTTTTCATATCCAAGTCTTTCGATACCTGCTGCCGCAAGAATAATTCCGTCATACTGACCATCACGAAGCTTACTTAAACGAGTCTGCACATTTCCACGAAGAAGCTTGATTTTTACATAGGGATTAATCTCTTTAATAAGTAATTCTCTTCGAAGGGAGCTTGTTCCAACAACGCTTCCCGGTTCTAACTCTTCTAAAGTCTTACCTGTTGTAGTAACAAAAGTATCTCTCACATCCGCTCTGTCAAGCACTGCCCCGATTCCTAATCCTTCCGGAAAATCCATCGGCATATCTTTCGCACTGTGAACCGCAATATCTACTGCCCCGGAAAGAAGTTCGGCTTCAAGTTCGGCAGTAAATACACCTTTTCCTCCAAAAGAAGTGAGGGATTTGTCAAGAATCTGATCTCCCTTTGTATCAATCTTTATGATTTCTACTTCAAGTTCTGGAAATGCTTTTTTAATTTTATCTTTTACAATATCGGTCTGAATCAGAGCTAATTTGCTCTTTCTGGTTCCGATTTTGATGACATTTTTCATCTTATTCCTCCACCTATTCTACGTTCGCGAATCCGTACTTGTCTTCATATCCTCTTGGTGTAATCATTTTTCCATCGCGTACATATGTGTTGGAATTGCCAACAATAACGATACTGAACATATCGATCGGTGCATCTTTTACTGCATCAAGTGTTGTAATATAAGAAGATTCTTCTTCTCTTCCTGCATGACGAACAACACCAACCGGTGTCTTTCCATCACGATATTTCATAAGAATTTCTGCCGCTTTTTCTACATAATCCGCTCTCTTTTTGCTCTTTGGATTGTAGAGGCACACGATGAAATCACCCTGTCCGGCACAATCCACTCTTTTCATAATAAGAGAATATGGTGTCATCAGATCACTCAGACTGATAACTGTAAAATCATGCATTAACGGTGCGCCAAGAACAGAAGCTGCTGCACTTGCTGCTGTCACTCCCGGCACAGTCTCAATCTCAACATCTGCCTTTTTCTCATTGGCGATTTCTAAAAGAATTCCTGCCATTCCGTAAATTCCGCTGTCTCCGGAGCTTACCATTGCAACAGTCTTTCCCTCGGTAGCCAAATCAACCGCCATACGGCAACGATCCATTTCTTTTGTCATAGGTGTTGCCACATATTCTTTATCTGGAAAAAACTTTTTCAACATCTCTACGTATGTAGTGTATCCTGTTATGATGTCTGCATTTTTAATTACATCAATTGCCTTTGCTGTCATGTGTTCGTATCCACCTGGACCGAAACCAACTGCATATAATTTGCCCATTGTGTTCTCCTTCTCTTGCTAAGTACCTCTCTATCGTCCTTTTTAATGATCCAGGCACTGGAAAAAAGTCTCCAGATCTTCCGGCGTGTTATTCTCACGCACCCAATAGAAGAAATGGTCAAATGCTTTCTCCACGCCTTTATGTTCTGCTACTTTTACGAAGTTGTCCCGGACTTTTCCCATAACGGGTAAAGACTTCTGGAATACCATCCATTGCTCAAACTGAAGCTCATACTCATCAAGAATTCCTGATGCGGCCTTCGCTTCTCTGAGTTTTTTCTGGTTATTCTCTCTTGCGATTCTTGTAAAATCATCAATATTATAGTAGCGGATATCTCCCACTGTACTGATTCTCGCTTCAATATCCATTGGCACAGCCAAATCGACAAATACTCTCTTTTTCCCTGTCGCAAGCTTTTTCTTCATCTTGCTGTATGTCAGTGTATAGTGTGGACTGGATGTCGCACTGATAATGACATCCATCTGATCTAAATATTTATAACGATCCTCATAATCGATTGTCGCAAAATCATCATTTCCATGCTTTGTATGAATAAGCTTATTTCTTCTCATCGTAACGTAAATATCTGCCTGATGAAGTGACTGAAGATTCATCAGGACAATGCCGCCGATTTTACCTGTTGCACCGATGATAAGAACCTTTTTATCCTTTAAAGTTCCAAGTTCTTCCTCTGCTACTTTAAGGGCAAGCGTCGCTGTTGACACAGAAGTTTTTGAAAGTTCTGTCTCTGTCTTTACTTTCTTTGCTCCCGTAACTGCCATACGGAAAAATGTATTCAGATACACTCCCGTTGTTCCCGCTTCTCTTGCCTGTGCATGCGCGGTCTTTACCTGCCCAAGAATCTGATCCTCTCCAATTACCATGGAGTCAAGCCCCGCCGCCACCTGAAACAGATGGTGAATTGCCTTTTTCCCATGATAAAATAAAAGATAATTTCCGATATCTTCTTCATCCTGTGCACCTGCCTCGCCAAGCAACACATCTTCCATCAGATTAAATACACATCCCTTGCTTTCCGAACTCGAATATACATACATTTCTGTCCGGTTGCAGGTCGATAACACAATGCATTCCGAAACTTCCAAATGCTCTGTGATCGCCTGCATCATATGTTTTTGCTGCTCCTCTGTAAATGCAAACATTTCCCTCACATGCAGAGGTGCGATCTTATGACTGATACTAATTATCTGTATACCCATTTCTTATTTTCTGCCTCCAGCAAAACTGCACGATCTACTCTTTTGCCTGTCTGAATTCGTGTGTAAATGTCTTGTCGTAAAGTTTAGAAAGTTCGTACTCATCTCCAAGAAAATCACCCACAACTGTAAGCGCTGTCTTTGTGATTCCTGCTTCTTTTACCTTCTGTGCGATATTTGTCAGGTTACCGATAACAATCTTCTGGTCTTCCCAGGAAGCTTTGTATACAACAGCAACCGGTGTATCCTCTCTGTACTCTTCTTTTAAAGTATCTGCAAGCTGCTCGATCATTCCTACACTCAGGAAAATAATCATTGTAGAATTATGCTTTGCCAAATCTCTTAACTTTTCCTTTGGAGGCATTGGTGTTCTACCTTCCATTCTTGTAAGAATAACGGTCTGAGATACTCCTGGTAAAGTGTACTCTTTTTTTAAAGCTGCCGCAGTTGCAAGGAAAGAACTTACACCAGGAATAACATCATAGTCAATTCCAAGACGGGAAAGCTCATCCATCTGCTCTCTGTGTGCTCCGAAAACTGCAGGGTCTCCTGTGTGAACACGAGCTGTCATCTTGCCTTCCGCTTCAGCCTTTTTCATTACTTCAATAACTTCCTCTAAAGTCATTGTCGCACTGTTATAAATCTCTGCTCCCTCTTTTGCTCCGGCAAGAACTTCCTTATTTACTAAAGAACCAGCATAAATGATTACATCTGCCTCGTCAATCAGTTTTTTCCCTTTAATTGTAAGTAATTCCGGGTCCCCTGGACCCGCTCCGATAAAATGTACCATGTTTCTTCTCCTTTTACTTTGTCAAAACATCAATTGTTCTCTGAATATCCTCATCACTATGAGCCGCAGAAATAAACATTGCCTCAAACTGTGATGGTGCTACATAAATACCATTCTCTAACATGTAGTTAAAGTAATCTGCATAAGCCTTAGTATCTGAAGAAGTTGCTCCTGCATAATCCTTTACATTTTCTCCTGTAAAGAAGGCACTCATAAGAGAACCGATCTGGTTTACATGAATGTTGATGCCCTGTTTCTTCGCTCTTACTTTGTAAGCATCAGCAAGCTTCTTTGTATTTGCTTCAATCTTTGTATAAAGTTCTGGATGGTCTCTTAAAATTTCAAGAGTCTTAATTCCGGCTGTTGTCGCAATAGGATTACCGGATAATGTTCCTGCCTGATAAACCTTTCCTGTTGGGGAAATGTTTTTCATGATATCCTTACGTCCACCGTAGATAGCCATTGGCATTCCACCGCCGACAATCTTTCCAAATGTAGATAAGTCTGGCTTAATTCCGAACCATTCCTGTGCACCACCAACGCCAAGACGGAATCCTGTGATAACCTCATCAAAAATAAGAACCGTTCCATTCTCCGCTGTAATCTCACGAAGGAAAGGAAGGAAATCATCATCAGGAATAACAACACCCATATTTGCCGCAACAGGCTCTACGATTAATGCCGCAATCTGATCTTTATTATTCTCAAATAACTCTCTTACGGAATCTTTATCATTATAAAGAGCAACTAACGTCTGCTGTGCAAAAGAAGCAGGAACTCCACTGCTGTCCGGTACAGACTGTGTTAATGCTGCAGAACCAGCCTGCACTAATAATCCGTCAGAATGTCCGTGATAGCATCCCTTAAACTTGATAATCTTATCTCTTCCGGTAAATCCTCTCGCCGCACGAATCGCGCTCATCGTCGCCTCGGTTCCTGAACTTACCATACGCATCATTTCCATGGATGGGACGCAATCCTTAACGAGCTGTGCAAGCTGATTCTCCTTACCAGTTGGCGCGCCAAAAGTAAGACCGTCAAAACAAGCCTTCACTACCTCCTCAAGTACCTCCGGATGAGAATGTCCAAGAATTCCAGGTCCCCAGGAACAAACATAGTCAATGAACTTATTTCCGTCCACATCATAAACATAGGAACCCTTTGCATGGTCAATAAATAAAGGATTCCTTCCCACAGCACCAAATGCTCTTACTGGTGAGTTTACTCCACCTGGCATTAAATCAAGCGCCACTTTATATAACTCTTCTGATCTTGTTGTATTTAACACTGTTATCCTCCTTAAAATAAGACTGATTTTACCTGTTTTTTATACTTTTTCGTAACTTTCAGAACAAAGCATAGACTTTCCCCTGTTCTGCCTCGTTCGATTATACCATGAATCGTGTTTTCACTAAAGATAGTTTTCGTAAAAAGAAAACAAAAAAACACCATTAGCAGGAGAAAGTTTTTGCTAATAGTGTATTTTTTCATCAAATTATGTTTAAATATCATTATTTTATGGGTGGAATATTCCAATATGGGTGGAATATTCTGATTTGTTGACTGATAATGCTGACGCCATCATTTTCGCTAATTCTACAAATCAAATTTTATTACATTACTTTGTTTTGCTTTCATTCTCTGCCAGCTGACAAAACCATATCCATCATTTATTAAAAAGGCCACAAAACATACCATCACAGCAATATATCTCTTATCGTAAAGGCTTGCGAGTGCCCATAAAATGATAAGAACGATATCATTGGCGGCATAAGCAAGACTAAAATACGGACTTCGACGGAAAGTCAGGTAAACCGCAAGAAAACTTGTTGTTACAGAAATTGTACTTGGGATAATGTTTGCAGTGTGAAAATAATTCAATATCCAATAAAATGCTACTGTACATATAGCCGCTGGTAAAAACATTATGACCATTTCTTTTTTCGTAAGGGCATTAACCTGCACTTCTGAATGATTTCCTTCATACGGATGTCTCAGCCATGCAACCAATGCAAACGCTGCCATTGGCATAGTCATTCCAAGGTAAGTAATCATTTCTCCGTAATAAGCAAAAGAATAAGAAATGATTCCATACAGCAGGCTGAAAATAATCATTAGTAATTGTCCCGTTGGATTTCCTTTTGCATTCAACAAAATAGCGGTTACGCCGATAATTGATGCGGCAAGTGACAAAAAGCCATTTCCACCAAAAATGCAAAAAGCGATGAGAATTAACGCTACCGAAAAGCTCCATAACATTAATTCTCCATTTGAAAAATAGTTACGTAATTTTTTAATCATATGAACCTCCTTTTCACAAAAAAAGCACCCGTAAACACATCTTCAATGACCTAATGATGTGTTTGCGGGTGCTTTTAGCACCATCGTTCTACCCGGTGGCAGTGTGACAATATAATAATATAGCATCATAATATTATATTAAAAACAAAAAGTCAATGTTCTTTTTTCCAAATCTTCTCCAGTTAACATTTCGTTTATTATTGCAACACTATAACAGAGGATGAGTGTCAATCCTCTTAAATTTAATTTCCCGGCAAGCCGTAAACTTCTGAAGAATCCCCAAATCCTTCCGCAATAAATTCTGACTTTACTTCAGCAGCAAAAAAACAGCCAAATACTCTCGAAGTTCTCCCAAAATCATCTCCTGGCTCTCCCTCGTATGAATCAATCTACATTCTTTTTTGTTGCACAATAAATGATTCCACTCTCATCCTCATGTTTTTTAACATAATTCAAAACACTGTTATCGGTCTCTTTTCCACCCTTGCGGGTCACTACGCGAGGGAAATAAGCGGCGAAACTACTATCGTAATCCCGTCTAACATCAGTGCTGGAACCTGATAACACAGAGACTTTCCTGCACCTGTCGGCATAATACCAAGGACATTCCTTCCATCAATTCTTGTTGTCCTGGACGCAGGCTGTCGTAACCAAAATAGTGTTTTAATGTTTCATTTATGTTCAAGGGCTTCTCCTTCCTACAGGGGCTTCATTTTTGTGTCCTATTCGGATACAATCTCTTTCTTAGCTACTGTCAGTATAACATGATTTATAATCCACTGTAATAATTCCTCATATTCTACCTTTCCATCTGCTACTGACAAAATTATGTCTATTAATTCCGTCTGTGTATACACAAGCTCATATCCATTTAATGCAAGAAATACAAGCATTGCATGGGCTCCAATCCTTTTATTTCCATCTAACATTGCATGATTTTTTACCAGACCATAGCATAATCTGGCTGCTTTCGCCTGTATAGTTGGAAAAAGTTCTTCCCCCGCAAAGGTTTGAAATGGTGTTTCCAGCGCTGATGACAAAAGATTTTTATCTCTAATCCCATCAGTGCCTCCTGTTTCCTTTATCAATTGGCTATGCATCATCAATATTTGTTTCTGATTTAGCCTTATCATTTTGCAAGTTCCTCATACGCTTCTTTATTACGTTCCATCAGACGTCTGGAAATGTTCATAACATCTTCATCTGCTGCAATCTTATCCTGCTCTGCCTTGCTAAAATCAATTACTAAATATCTCGGTGTATTATTTTTTAATATTACTGCATTTCCTAATTCATCTACAATCTTTGTTACTTTAGAAAAATTCTGGTTTGCCTCAGTTATTGAAATCATTGCATTTGTATCTATTATCATAATAGCACCTCTTCCTATAAATATATTATTAATAATATTATAATAAATTATACCTGTGAATTCAACCTATAATATGTTAAATTACTGATTTGCGTAGCAAAGTAGACGCACCCAAAGAAAGAAGAGACCCTATATTTGTGCCCTTAGAGCGAGGATTGAATGTAAGCCCGGAGGCGAACATTCAACCCACAGCGATAGAGTCACAAATATAGGGTCTCTTCTCTCTTTCGGAGCGTCAGCTTTGCCTATGCCTGCGGCAACCCCTACTTCATCGCACGTTTTACCGCCTTGATTACCTCATTCAGAATAATAACCGTAAACGCTGTTGCCAGCATCTTAATCCACATACCAGCAGATAAAGCTACTGTTTCAAATACAGCATTACCAAACTGCGTAATTGCAAACTGAAGAACCAATACCACTAAGAATATTCCTAACATCAGCTTATTCTTCATGAGATTTTTAAACATTGGTGTATCATCAAGTTCACGGCAGTTAAATGCATTAAAGAGCTGGAACAGTACGAATAAAGTAAATAATACTGTTGCTTCTTCTTCCGGTGCTGCTCCAAGGAAGTTTTTAAAGTGCTGGAGCATAAATACCACAGAAATGAAAATACCGTTTGTAAAGATTCGTACCAACATAGATTTTGAAAGAATATTCTCGTTTCTCTTTGTTGGTTTATGCTTTAATAAATCTGGACGGATTGGCTCTAAGCCAAGTGTTAAAGCAGGCGGTCCATCCATGATAATGTTAATCCACAGAAGTTCTAATGCAGTAAATGGTGCACTGAAACCTGCCAGAATTGACGCGATAACTACGACTACAGAGGAAACATTTACTGTAAGCTGGAACTGAATGAAACGCTTGAAGTTTTCATAAATTCCACGTCCCCACTGAACCGCTTTAATAATAGTGGAAAATGAATCATCCAGAAGAACCATGTCGCTGGCTTCTTTTGTTACATCAGTTCCTGCGATACCCATTGCGATACCTACATCCGCATTTTTAATAGCAGGTGCATCGTTGATTCCGTCACCGGTAACAGCTACTACATTTTTCTCTTCTTTTAAGAGTTTAACTACACGCATTTTTACCAACGGAGTGCTTCGCGCGATTACCTGAATCTTCTTAAGAGCTACTTTCAGTTCTTCGTCAGACATTTTCTCAATTTCGGAAGCTTCCACTGCAATGTGATTATCATCTAACATGTGAAGTTCGTTTGCAATGGCTCTTGCTGTACGGATATTGTCACCAGTAAGCATTTTTACTTCAATTCCTGCCGCACGACAGTTCTTGATTGCTTCATATACATCTGGGCTTAATGGGTCTGAGATTACTACAAATCCATCATAATGCAGATTCTGCTCTATTTCTTCCTGTGATTCACCGTTGTAATCATTCATTTCCTTATGAGCAAAGGCAAGCAGACGTCCTGCCTCACTCTGGAACTTCTCCATTAACTCTAAATTCTTTGCCTTTTCTTCTTCTGAAATATCAGAGCAGAGAGAAAGGATCTTCTCTGGATTACCCTTTGTATAAAGGATCATTTTTCCATTTTCATGGACAATTGTACTCATGTCCTTGTTCTGTGATGAGAATGGGAATACACGAACTACATCCGCATCGTGACGAAGCTGCTGATAATCCCTGCCAGCCTTCTGCGCTGCCACAAGTAAAGAACATTCCGTTGGATTTCCAATAAAAGACCAGGCCCCATCTTCCATAGAAACATTCGCATTACTGTTGATACAATAGTTATTTAAAAGCACTTCATCCTGAAGCTGTTCTGGATCGATCAACTCACCACGAGTATAGATTTTCTGAACGGTCATCTTATTCTCAGTTAATGTTCCCGTCTTATCAGAGCAAATGATATTAACACATCCAATTGTCTCGCAGGCAATCATTTTTTTCACCAGTGCATTTTCTTTTGACATCTTGATAATATTTAATGCAAGAGAAACCGCAACGATAGTTGGAAGCCCCTCTGGAACTGCCGCTACAATCAGGACAATACTTGTAATAAATGCATCAGAAACGGTATCTAAGCTTATCTGTCCACGCATTATAAACTGAATCACTTCAATAGTAAATACAATCGCTGCCGCAGAAGCACCTAATACAGTAATCTGCTTTCCAAGCTTATCAAGCTTTTCCTGTAATGGTGTGGTGGTCTTTTCGATAGAAGAAAGTTCCTGTGCAATCTGGCCGAACTCTGTATCGTTACCGACACCAGTGACCAGCATCTGACCGTTACCAGCCGATACAAAACAGCCAGAATACAGCATATTAACTCTCTCTGCTACCGGTGTTTCCGCAGTGCAGACTGCATCCGCATTCTTTTTCACCGGAAGACTTTCACCAGTCAGCGCAGATTCATCTACTGACAAATCATTACTCTCTAACAAACGTCCATCAGCCACGATTTTATCACCATTTTCCACCATGATAATATCGCCGACTACGATTTCTTTCTGCGTAACTAACTGCGGCTCTCCATTTCGAATTACCTTAATCAAGGTGTCTTCATTAATTTTGTTCAACGCTTCAAATGCTTTCGCACTCTTTCCTTCAGTGATAATTGTAATCACTACAGACAACGCAATCGCCGCAAAAATACCGACACACTCCAGGAAATTATATTCTCCTCCTGTAAAATAACGCGTAATATTAACAGCTAAAGTAATAATCGCCGCAAAAATCAACATCAAAAGCATCGGCTCTGTTGATGCGTCCCAAATTCTTTTCGCTAAAGACTCATGACTTTGACTGACAAAAGAGTTAGAACCATAGGTGTCGCGGGATTTCTCCACCTGTTCCGGCGTCAGACCTTTTTCGCGGTCTGTACCAGTCCCTGCAAGCAGTTCCTCCATTGTCATACGAAATGCCTCTTTCATTCCGTTTCCTCCTTTTGGTTTGTTTTCTGTTCTTAGTTTGTTTCATTGCTCTTGTTTTTTGCTTCATGATTAAAAATTTTGTGAAACCTGAGTAAAGTAAAGATGGAATCAAATCGCCAGATTCCCGCGCCAAGTATACAAAACTATCCGTAGGCATTTTATCAGAGTACATTTGAAAATCACTCTAAGCTTTTCTGGATACATGTATACAATGCGATATACAGAATAAAAAAAGAGACACATGTACAGCAAAAATAAGCTATACATGAGTCTCGTTATTTAAGACAAGCCAGACCAGAGGTCAGGATGTTGACTTGCCACGCTATGCGCCACTACTCCCTCAAATATAAATCTTTATCATTTAAACATAGAGAGGGGGAGTTAGTCAAGAATAACTTGTAATTTATTTAGAAGGAAAAGATTTGATTCCAAAACGAAAAGTAATACTTGCCGCTCAAAGAGAAACTCTTCTCCAATCTATCAGTGAACTTCTGGATGCAGTTGCCGGACTTTGTCTGTTGTGTCCTAGAGCGTGTCTGAAAAATGCTTTCTGCAAGATGTGCATCACAATTTGCG
>CAVCBH010000007.1:0-5415 GCA_963600375.1 bacterium
TGAAATTTTGAATTGAACGTTCAAGGTTGTTTTGTTATTCAGTTATCAAGGTTTTAAGCTTTCCTCTTTCGAAAGCTTTTATATTCTATCACATCGATTCATTCCTGTCAAGAACTTTTTTAAAAAACTTTTTCTTTCTTCTTTCGAAGATTTTGCTTTTCTCAATGCGAACTTTTGTATAATACCACATGAATTTTAATCTGTCAAGAAGTTTTTTAACTTTCTTTTATGATTCTTGTCATTTTTCTTTTAAAAATGTGTTTCTCATGTGCAACGCATATTATATTATCATAACAGTATATCTACGTCAAGCATTTTTTAAATATTTTTTTATTTTGGAGACAAGGACTAGATATTGTACTTTTTCTGTATTTTTATCACTTGCTCCACATATCTCTTCTTTGTGTTGTTATTTTTTTATCAATATGATACCTTTTTCAACGGAATCTTCTATTTTCATTTGTATTTTTCATTCTTCTTTCAAGAGGAGAAAATCAAATCTTAAATTGACTTTGTTTAATTAAAATAGTACAATAAACACATACCCCTTATAGTATGGAGGAATTTATATGAAACAATGTATGGATGCTGCTAATTTACATCGTCGTTTAAAAAAGATAATTGGTCAGGTACAAGCCATTGATCGCATGGTTGATGAAGACATTCCCTGTGAAGATATCCTTTCTCAAATTAATGCAGCCAAATCCGCTCTTCATGGATGTGGCAAGGTTGTTTTGGAAGGACATATCAATCATTGTGTAAGAGATGGTATCGAACATGGTGACGCAGATAAAACGATTGAAAAATTTACAAAAGCAGTAGAACGATTTTCTAATATGGGATAATTAATAAGATTATTCTCTGAGTTTTTCAAACACGCTCTAAAGTACATCAAAACAAAAAAGTGGACGAACCATTTTATGGTAAGTCCACTTTTTTTATAAAGTTCTTGACAACTTATACCCCTATATGTATATTATACCTATACCCTGTTAGGTATAGAAAGGAGAACTATCAATGATGCAACTTATTAAAAAGCTGGAAGAATTAATGGAAATAGGTGGTATTCGAAAAGATATTATCCTACTTGTAATCTCTGGTGTATCTATCATCTGTAGTTTACTTAATGTTCAGCCATTTCCTTTTGATCTGGCATGGTTTGCTATTATTTTATGTGGACTTCCCATTATTTTGGAAGCCATTATAGGATTGATTACCGCATTTGACATTAAGGCAGATGTTCTGGTTCCCCTTGCACTTATTGCTTCTCTTTGTATAGGAGAAACATTTGCAGCAGGTGAAGTAGCTTTTATTATGCAGCTAGGGGCACTATTAGAAGAATTGACCGTTGCAAAAGCCAGAGCTGGTATTGAAAAACTGCTACATCTGACTCCACAGACAGCCAGAGTATTACAAATGGATAAAGAAGTAATCATTCCAGCTGAACAAGTCAAGATTGGTGATAAAATACGTGTCCTTCCTGGCGAGACCATTCCTGTTGATGGAATCATTTTATCAGGACTGACTTCCATCAATCAGGCAGTAATGACAGGTGAATCACTTCCTGTAGATAAAACCGTCGGCGACGAGGTATCCAGCGGTACGGTAAATCAATTTGGAACTTTTGAAATGAAAGCAACTCGAGTGGGGGAAGACAGCTCTATTCAACGAATGATACGGCTGGTTCAGTCAGCGGATGCCGGAAAGGCAAAAATTGTTGGAATTGCCGACAGATGGGCAACCTGGATTGTAGTCATTGCGTTGAGTGCGGCTGCAATCACATGGTTTATTACTGGACAAATTATCAGAGCAGTAACCATCCTTGTCGTATTTTGTCCCTGTGCATTAGTACTTGCCACTCCAACTGCAATTATGGCTGCTATCGGTAATGCAACAAAACATGGTTTTCTGATTCGACAAGGAGATGCACTGGAACGTCTGGCAAATACGAAGATAATGACATTTGATAAGACAGGCACACTTACCTATGGTACACCCACGGTTATTGCGGTGAAAACTGCAACTTCGTTATTAACAGAAAAAGAACTGTATCAAATAGTAGCCTCTGCTGAACAATTTTCAGAACATCCTCTGGGAAAAGCAATTGTTCATTGCTTTAAAAAAGAAAATATTAATTTTGCAAAAATTGATAACTTTCAGATGATTCCTGGAAGAGGCGTATATGCAGAAGTTAAAGGAAAAAAAGTACTTGCAGGTAATCCTGAATTATTAAAAGCATATCATGTGGAGATTCCGGTTCTTGAAAATGCAGCAGACTATATCAAACAGGGATGTACTATTATTTATGTATCTGTAAATGATACATTTGCCGGTTTTCTTGCATTATCCGATACGGTACGAAAAGAAAGTGAACCTATGATAGATGCTCTTTTAAAGCTTGATATATGTCCGGTACTTTTAACTGGAGATCATGAAGATGCCGCAAACACAATCGCATCCTTGCTCCATATCAAAGAAGTAAAAGCAAACTGCATGCCAGAAAATAAGCTTGCATACATCGACAAATATCAAAAAGAAGGACTGCAGGTATGCATGATCGGAGACGGAGTTAATGATGCTCCTGCATTAAAAAAGGCTGATGTCGGAATTGCTATGGGCGGCGTAGGAAGTGATATTGCAGTGGACGCTGCAGATATTGCATTAGTAGATGATGAAGTGAAAGAATTGCCTCATCTGATAGCACTCTCTAAACATATGATGATTACAATTAAATTAAATATGACTTTTTCAATGGTCCTAAATTTCATAGCAATTACATTAGCAATCCTGGGAATATTAAATCCCGTTATTGGCGCACTTGTACATAACGCAGGTTCCGTATTTGTAATTACAAATTCAGCATTCTTATTAAAATGGAGGAAAAAATAATGGCTGTTAAGATTATTGGTTTAATTATTGGAATTCTTATTTTATGTTGTGGGATTTACTATCTGGTCAAAGAAAAAAATGATCCAGAATCAAGAAAGATCTATTCCATCATCAGCGCGGCTGGCATGATAATTTTCATTGTGTGTCTGGTACTTCTATTTTTACAAAATTAAAAAGAATACTTGCTCACCTGAAATCATAAACAGTACAGCTCCATAGAAGCCAAATACTCCTTTATTTGTGACCTCGTAGCTGCGAGAATGTAACTTCAAATTTTTTCAACTGATTTTAGGCATTGAAACGCACAGAACCCTCATCACCTATAATATGCAAAAATGCTTCGTATCACTGCACTCTTAATGCTCGCCCGCATTAAGAGTTTGCTCTAAGGCGCATTTTTACATATTATAGGTGATGAGGGTTCGTCCGTTCTGCCAAAAAGCAACTATTCTTACTGCTCTACTTCCTGACGAATCTCTTTTGTACGAATTTCTTCACAGATTGCGGAGATAAAGTCTTTTAAGTCTTTCTGTCCTTCATCCCCTGCAAAACGGCTTCTTACGGATACTTTTCCTGTTTCCTGTTCCTGTGCACCTACTACTAACATATAAGGAAGCTTCTGAAGACGTGCTTCACGAATCTTGTAGCCGATTTTTTCGGAACGGTTATCCACAGTACTTAAGATACCATTTTTCTTAAGTTCTTTGTTTACTTCTTCTGCGTAGTCAGCAAACTTCTCGGAAATCGGAAGTACACGTACCTGTTCTGGGCAGAGCCATGTAGGGAACTTACCAGCGTATTTCTCAATAAGCCATGCAAGTGTTCTCTCGTAGCATCCCATAGATGTTCTGTGGATAACATATGGACGCTGTTTTTCACCGTTCTGGTCAATATAATACATATCAAAGTTCTCAGCAATCGCACAGTCAAGCTGAATTGTAATCATTGTATCTTCTTTACCGTATACATTCTTAGCCTGGATATCAATCTTCGGTCCGTAGAATGCAGCTTCGCCTTCTGCTTCAACAAAAGGTACACCCTGATCTACTAAAATATTACGGATAGCATCCTGTGTTGTCTCCCAGTATTCATCATCACCAAGATATTTTTCTTTATTATTAGGATCCCATTTAGAAAGACGGTATGTTACGTCATCCTGTACACCGAGTACTCCAAGACAGTACTGTGCTAAATGCAGGCATCCTTTTAACTCATCATTTGTCTGGTCTGGACGGATAATTAAATGTCCCTCTGAAATAGTAAACTGACGAACACGAGTTAAACCATGCATTTCCCCGGAATCCTCGTTACGGAAAAGTGTAGATGTCTCACTCATTCTGTAAGGAAGGTCGCGGTAAGATTTCTGTGTATTCTTGTAGCAATAATACTGGAATGGGCAAGTCATTGGACGAAGTGCCAATACTTCTTTATCATTCTCCTCATCACCAAGTACGAACATTCCATCTTTGTAATGATCCCAGTGTCCGGAAATCTTGTAAAGGTCACTCTTAGCCATTAATGGTGTTTTTGTTCTTACATAACCCCATTCATTATCCTCTAAATCCTCAATCCATCTTTGTAATGTCTGAATAATCTTTGCTCCCTTTGGAAGAAGAAGTGGAAGCCCCTGTCCAACAACATCAACTGTTGTAAATAATTCCATTTCACGTCCAAGACGGTTATGGTCACGAAGCTTGATCTCTTCTAAATATTTCAGGCGCTCTTCCAAGTCTGCTTTCTTTGTGTAAGCTGTTCCGTAAATACGAGTGAGCATCTTGTTGTTCTCGTTACCTCTCCAGTAAGCTCCTGAAGAAGCAGTAAGCTTAAATGCCCTGATCGGCTTTACGTTCATTAAATGAGGACCGGCACAAAGATCCGTGAAATCACCCTGTTTGTAGAAACTGATTGTAGCATCTTCTGGTAAATCTTCAATAAGTTCTACTTTATAAGGCTCCTCTTTTTCCTTCATAAAAGCGATAGCTTCCTCTCTTGGAAGTTCATATCTCTCGATTGGAGGATTCTCTTTGATTACTTTTTTCATTTCTTTTTCGATGGCATCTAAATCTTCTCTTGTAAGTGGTGCCATGTCAAAGTCATAGTAAAATCCATCTTCAATCGCTGGTCCAATTGCAAGCTTTGCTTCTGGATAAAGACGCTTTACTGCCTGTGCAAGTACATGAGATGCTGTATGGCGGAATGCAAGCTTACCTTCATCATCATTAAAGGTAAGGATATTTAAATCGCTGTCTTCAGAAACTACTGTACGAAGATCAACTGTCTCTCCATTCACCTGCCCTGCACATGCATTTCTTGCAAGACCCTCGCTGATATCCTTTGCAATGTCAAGTACGGACATCGGCTGAGCATATTCTTTTTCAGAACCATCCTTTAAACGAATAATCATTTTTGTTCTTTCTGCCACTCAAAATATGGACAAATATACCCATATTGAGAAATAAAAGTCTTTACAGACATTTCTTACTGCTTCATCGTGTATGCTTTGGTACTGTATAAACAATACTACTC
>CAVCBH010000008.1:0-3767 GCA_963600375.1 bacterium
GTGCATAATGTTCCCCTCCACTGTCCGCACATTCTCTTCCCATTGATTCTCGATATGAATTAACGCCCACTGCCTTGGACAAAATGCAAAATGCTGGATTCCAGAAAGCATCAGATAATCTTCTTCATTATAAACCTTCATATTCTTCCACCGCCAGTCCAGGTAACTCGTGGCAGATAATTTCATAATCTTCTATCTTTCTTGGATTACGAACTCCTTCTTTCTTCTTAATCTCAATACTATTGTGTACTTTATGAGAAGAATACTGTCCAATCTTGCAGTTATGTTTCCACCAGTATAACTTATGCATTACCATACTTCCGTCTGGTCTTGCAGAGGAACTGTCATTTACAAACAGCGTACGAATGGCTTCTTTAATTTTTTCCGCATCTTCTTCTGTAAAACCTGTCTTTTCAGAAAGCTGTACATTAATACTTCCCTTTAATACGTAAACACCAAAGTCTACTCGATGTTTCATGCCCATTGTATCAGAGGATTTTCCTTCATTCCCTTCACTATTTACACTTTTTGTAATCTGCATACTTGTGATATCAATTGGGTCTACACTAAAAGCCGGCTGAACAGATACCGGACCACGGATACCTAAAGATAATTCACCTTTAAATGCAAAAACCTGTCCAAAACTTCTGACATCCATCCACTCTTTACAGGCAATTTCATATCCTCTTTGTGCATCTGCTTTTTTCCCTTTTTTAAGTTCTGCCCCAAAAGCTTCATTCGCTTCTGCCCTTGCTTTTAAACTCTTGTATCCATCCGTGTTTTTATCATCGGATTGAACAAAAATATTTTCTCCTGCATCTAAAAGACGGTTTCTTATTTTTCTTTTAATACAGACATCAGACATTTCTCCATATCCTTCATAGGTAACTCGCGGCATATTCCCGTTTAAAGGATCCCCATTACAATTAGCATTCTCTACTACGATAATTCCTTCAAAATCAATTTTGTTCTGTAATACACCCATTTACTTTTCCTCCTCTTCTAACTTTTTCATTTTTTTCTCATCATTCTCTTTTTTGATTCGCTTTGCTTCCTCAATAATTTCATATCTCTGGCTGTCAAATCCCAAACAAAATGTACCATCTAAATTTCGTTTTTGCTGAAATTCTTCCTCAGAAATAGTTGCTGAAATTTCTCCAAGTAATGTCTGAAGGTTTCGGGCTCTCCCTCTTAACTTCATTTCATATGGTTTTAAGTTTCTCTGAATAATTACCCATGTATCGCATGGATTTTCACAAAACTTTGTGTAGTAACGCATTGCCGTTGTGGTTCTGTCTATCTTCTCGTCACGCAATACCCACGCTTCAATCGCATCTGCGATAGCTAACATTCTTCCACACTTTGCGTCTAAACTCTCCGGTGATTTCATAACCGAACACTCCTCTCCTTTTTCTATTAAATGCTTTCTTGTTAACGCACAGGCTACTGATAATACCTGTTGCCATAAAGTTTTACTTTTGTAATTTTGTGGATGCTGTGCCTGATACACAACCTTTCTCATAATATCTACCGGCACTTTTTTCCCATCAACAATACATGGCAGAATTCTTTCTACCGCATTTGCAATTACTTTATCTGTTCCTTTTATAGAATTCCCTTGCTCTGTTCCATAAGTACATAATGCGATTTCATATGGAGAAGGTGCTCCTGTAAAATAAACTCGTTTCTGCAGTTTCTTATTATAAGAAGAAACGTTCCATGCACAGTCTCTGTGCCACTGCTCGATTCGTTCAATCAGTTCATTTCCATCTGCTCCAAAGTACTCTCTACTAAATATCACAGATAATCTTCCTGTCGTTGCTGCATCTACTCCTAACAATACAAAATGACTGTCGGCCCGCACATTTCCATGATATCCTCTGATTGCTCTGTTAAATCGTTCGGCCACATCTTCCTGTATTGATACTGTCTTATCCTCTTCCTCTCCATAAAAAGCTGCAAAAATATCTTCCTCTTCTTCATAAGCAGATGCAACACCCTCTGTACTTTCCAGAATAGATGGTACTTTCTCTGATTTCACTCCCCACAGAACAAACTCTTTATCTCCTACCTTAACTCCCTGCTTTTCTATAAGCCACTTTAAAGCATTATGAATTTTCTGTGAGGCTTCGTAACTGATAGTATATGCTTCTCTGACATCATGAAAACGTCCACGATAAGTAAAGTTTGTCTTATCATTAGAAGATATCATCTTTGCTTTATCGCCGCTATTTCTTATTTTAGAAGGGTGATTTAAACATAACCTTTCTTCCCTTCCTGTTACCTGACAAAAGCCAATCTCTCCGCCATTACTCAGATAGTAATGAATATAGTTTTCCTGCAGCTTAGTATCTTCCCATAAATTAACTCCATCAACCTGAAAGCGAATAAAGGCATCTTTCTGCTCACCTACTGTTAATTTTTCACTTGCATTCTCCCATTTTTTAGTCAAATGCTGTTTTTCATCCAGAGAAAAGATTCCTCTTTCTATAAGATTATGTATCAGCCGATTTTCCTGTAGATACTTATAAAGAATTTCTATCTTATAATCACCATACTCTGAGTCACACCACTTTTTTAAATTCTCCATGTATTTTTGATGATGCTCCTCATTACTTTCTCCCGTATATAATTCGTAATCACCAGCAAGATACTTTATCTTATCAAAAAGAGGATGCGGAGCCGCTCCAGAACTACGACTTGCTGATTCTTCTGTTACAGGAATTACTGTATCTGAATCTTTTACCGGAAGAAAGCTTGCGCCAATTATTTTTCCATCTTTTGATAACTGCACTTCAAGATGTGCCTTTTGCGTGGAATGTGCTATCTTTAACAGTCCCTCTTTTTCCTGTAACTCCAGATTATCATAAGTATCGTACAACTCTCTCATCCAGCTCATTGTAGCTCACCACCTTCCTGATATCCAGAAAGGAGTTCTTCCTTATCTACTCCTAAGATTGGGATATTGCTAAGTTCTTTTTTCGTACCTTTTCTTAAGAAAATGGTGTTTTCACATTCTTCTGGGCGGCAAAAATGAATAATACCGTTCTCCATTTGTGGATGCCAAAATCTTGAATACAAATTTCCTTCGTCATTCTGATTAGGATAGCATAAAGAATGATACATTAATCCAAAAGAAAGAGTTCCTTTATCATCATAGTATCCCGGCTCAGACATATCTCCCGGTTCAATATAGGCGGGGCATTCTCTTGCTCCTAAAAATATATCTCTTCTTCCCCCTTTTTCTAGAGCTCTTCTAGCGATATAGTAATGTTTATTCTCTGAAAAATCTTCTTGTAAATCGGGTCTTCTCTTATTAAACTCAAAATGTGCAGAAATAATATAGGCAACATCGGACAAATATGTATAATAAGAAAGGTCATTCCCTCCATTATATTTAATCGGTCGGATTCCTTTTCTTTCTGTACGAATTGGATTTAAAACTTTAACGGATTCTATGATCCAATCAATAGAAGGTTTCCAATAATTTCCACTTACAATTCCTTTCAATGTCTCATAACTGGGAATCATCATACTGCTTTTTTCTCCACCTATCTTTGTCATGGGGTCTGTAAATAAAGCATACTTCCCATAGACTTTCATAACAATTCTGTTTGGTTTCATACTTCCTCCTTCCATATTTAACTTCTATTTATTTATGTTAAATTTATAATACACCTGATTGCCTATTTTGTAAAGTCTTTTGAAAAAATTTCAGAGATTTCGCTTTTAGCTTTTGGGTTCATGCATTTTTATAAAAAATCTAT
>CAVCBH010000009.1:0-22678 GCA_963600375.1 bacterium
TGAATTTTTTATATTTTGCCTCTTGACAAAAGTCACTTCATAACAGAGCGAGGATCGAATGTAAGCATTTCAGCGAACATTCAACCCGCAGTGATAGAGTCACAAATATAGGATGCCTTTTCCCTTCGGGAGCGTCTCCCTTGCCTGCAGTAATTACTATTTCATCACTAAATTACTATTTAGTCTTTACAGTTTTTGTAGCAGACCACTTAGAAGTAACTGTCTGATATCCAGCCTTTGAATATACGGCACGGATACGAACTTTATATTTTGTTTTCTTTTTCAGTTTCTTAAGCTGAGCAGATGTAATCTTAGCTTTGGAAACTTTTACAGTCTTTGTAGCTTTCTTGTTACCAAATCCCTTTGTTGTGTACTGAATTTCGTAACCTGTAGCTTTCTTAATCTTCTTCCATGTAACTTTTGCTTTGTTCTTTGTTGTTTTACCAACTTTAAGAGCAGGTTTGGAAAGTTTAACGTTGGCTTTCTTTAATGCTGGTTTAGCAGGTGTTGTGTTGGTTTTCTTTTCAGTAGTTGTAGCTGCTGGTTTCTTAGCAAGTGCCTTTACAGCAGCTTCTACTTCAGCGTTAGCAGCGTCAATTGCTGTCTGAGATTCAGGTTTAACAATCTGAGCCTTTGCTGCTTTTAATGCAGATTCAAGTTTTGTCCAGCTTGCGCTAGTATAATCATTTTTATTTAATTTTTTACTTTCAACAGATGCAATAGTTGCAGCTAATGTAGAGATATCTTTTTTATCTGTAGCGTCGTCTGCAAGTAATTCAGCAATGTTATCAGAGTTTACTACGAAATCAAAAGTAGAATCTTTATAACCAAGTGCATAAATTGTTAAACGCCAGTATCCAGTTCCGCTTGTGTTTTCAGGCAACTGACAACGAAGAGACTTAGTAAGACCTAACTGAATTCCCATTGAACTGTGCATCCAGTTATCTGCTTCAAATTTAGTTCCATAGTTTACAAGAGCGTTTGTACGTGTGCTGTCGGCACCATAATAAGTCCATTTAACTGCCTGCATTTTAGCTCCTAAAGCACCATAGCCCTCAGTTGTATCAGAAGCTTTCTCTTTAAAATCTACTCTTAAAAATTCACCGAATTCTCCAGTAACTGTTGCATTAGGGTCTGTAACATCAGTTATTGCTATACTTGGAGAAAGGGAATTTAAATCAGCTGTTTTCTGTGCAGCATCAGCGATACCAGAATCAGTTCCGGTTTTTCTTGCACTGAAAGTAAAAGAATCAGTTCCAGTTTTTGTTGCATATTTTAATCCGTTTGTATTTGCTGTAACGTTTGCTGTTAATGAAAATTCTTTCATCTGTCCCTCTTTTGGAGAGCCGCCCTGTAAAGTTCCACCATTTTCAACTACAGGATATTTTGCTGCAAAAGCAGAATAATCAGCTTTCTTTACAGCTACAGGAACATATTTAATACCAGTAGAAATGAGGCTGGTATAGTTTACTGTAATAGGTTCCTGATCTGGATAAGTGATAATCAGTTTTTTGCCAGATTTATCAAATTTGACTGTTGTTTTTCCATCAGCTGTATATCCAACATTGCTATTGTCCCAGCGAACGACATCTACAGAATAAGTTTTTCCATTATCATCTGTACCAGTCATTGTAAGCATTGTCTGGAAACTTGCACGGGCATAACCATGCTTTGTTGTAGCTCTGCTAAGAGCATCAAAAGCACCAGTATCATATTCATCATTACCATCAACTTTATCAGAAGAAGCTTCGAAATCTGTACCATTTAAGTATATTCCTTCAGATTTCCAATACTCAGCCCATGTCAATCCAGCATAGCAGTAAACATAATCATCACTGTTTTCTGCTGCCTGTGTCTGTACAGTACTTACGCTTGCTGCTTTAACTGTTGCTGGAGCTACACCAGAAAATACAGTAGTGCAGGTCATTGCTAAAGCGAGAGCGCCTACAAATAATTTGTTTCTCATAAGTTCCTCCTTAAAATTATTATAATTGGTATTTTGAGTTAGGACTTTCTAACAAAAAATATAATAATATACTGATATTAGACATGTCAAACTTTATATGCATTAATGAAAAAACTTCTCATTTTCGTATAAAAAAATTGCATTGTCAGAATATTTTCTATATAATATATAAAGTTAGCATGAACTAATAAAAGTAAGCTTTGAAAGAGCGGAGGATAGTTGTGATAAATTTTAGAAAAAAGATAATGACAATATCATTAATTACTTTTCTGATTGCAGGGATGATTGCAGGTTGCACTACATCAGGAAAGACGGGAAAAAGCAGAAAAAATAATACTCAAAATGCAGCAGAACAGACAACACAGCAGACAGGCAGCACAGGAAAAGACAGCAATACAAAAAACGGAGAGGAAAAGTCAGCATCCAGAGACATTTTTGCAATGGATACGTATATGACTTTAACTGCTTACGGAGAGAATGCCGAAAAAGGTCTGGATGCAGCAGTCGATGAGATTAATAAGATTGAACAGCTTGTTTCAACAGGAATCGACAGTAGTGAGGTTTCACAGATTAATAAGAATGGAAAAGGTTCTGTATCGGAAACAACCGGATATCTGATTAAACGTTCCAAAGAAATTTATAACAGTACGAATGGAGTATTTGATATTACAGTTTATCCAATTATGCAGGCATGGGGATTCCCAACGGAGAAATACCGTGTTCCTGGCAAAGAAGAACTGAAGAAATTAAGAGGTCTGATGGGAGCAGATCATATTTTATATGATGAGAAAAAGCAGGAAGTTACTTTGGATAAGGAAGGGATGAAGATCGATCTTGGCGGTATTGCCAAAGGATATACTTCCTCAAAAGTAATGGATATTTTTAAGAAAAATGGAATTTACAGTGCAGTTATCAGTCTTGGCGGTAATGTACAGATGTTAAATGGAAAGCCTGATGGATCTGACTGGAGAGTTGCTGTAGAGAATCCGGCAGACACCAGTAGCTATATTGGTGTACTTTCTATAAAAGATAAGGCAGTCATTACTTCCGGCGGTTATGAGAGATATTTTGAACAGGATGGGAAAACGTATCATCATATCATTGATCCGTCTACTGGTTATCCGGCAAATAATGGTCTGACTTCTGTAACGATTGTGTCAGATGATGGAACACTTGCCGATGGATTATCTACTTCATTATTTATTATGGGACCGGAGAAGGCGCAGGAATACTGGAAAAAGCACAGTGATGAATTCGATACGATTCTCGTAAAAGACGATGGAAGTATTTTAGTATCTGAGGGAATTGCAGATAACTTTACGAGTGACTCTGAGTTTACGGTGATAAAAAAATGATTCCAGTCATGGCAGAGTATTTAAACAATGTGAGAATGGTTGGAAATAGACTCAAATAAAAGGATATCAGTTGGATTAATGCAGTCAAAATAGCTGGAAATAAAAAAAGAAACCAGTAAAAAGATATTTTCGAATACAAATAAATTCGAAAACACATCAAAATGTATGAAATATACTGTTCGGAATGATTAGCTGCAAAAGCAGTTGCAGGAAATATTTCGAGAGGATATTTAAAAGAAAGGGAGAGAAGATGAAAGAAAAGCTGAGTAAATTTGTTGAAAAATTAAAAAGATTTGGCAGCAGGATTTCAGGAATCAGGGGAATTACAGCGATAATTCCGGCAGTTTGTCTTGCTGTGCTTATGATAACGGTACTTACGGGTTATCAGACACCACAGGCAAAAAAATATACCGCTTCTGAATCAGAGACAGATATCAGTCAGATTAAGGAAGCGCTTGCAAATGAGAGTACAGCAACAGCGAAGGCAAAAGCAGCGACAACGGCGAAAAAGAACGCAACGAAAAAAGGAAAAAGCGGAACAATTGATTTAAAAGATGGAACATATAAAGGTTCTGCCAATGGATATGGCGGAAAAGTAACAGTAAATGTTACTGTAAGCAAAAAGACGATGACAGCGATTGACATTGTAAGTGCTCCGGGAGAGACAGACTCTTTCTTTAGCCGTGCAAAGGGCGTTATTGATGAAATGCTTACTGCACAGAGTACGGATGTTGATGTTGTATCTGGAGCAACTTACAGTTCTAATGGAATTATTGGTGCAGTAAAAAATGCCCTGTATGGAACGGAATCGAATAATGCGACAGCAGCTTCTGCCGGGAACAGTAATGCAGGCAGCTCTGCCCCAAGTGTTTCTAAAGTAAGCGAATCTGGTACATGGAAAGATGGAACTTACACAGGTTCCGGTAAGGGCTTTGGTGGAACAATCTCAGTAAAAGTAACAGTAAAGGATGGGAAAATCAGTAGCATTGATGTGACAAGTGCATCAGGAGAAACCGCTTCTTATTTTAGCAAAGCAAAAGGAATCATTCCAAAGATGATCAGTGGACAGACTACAAATGTGGATGTAGCTTCTGGAGCAACTTATAGTTCTAATGGAATTATTACAGCAGTAAGAAATGCACTCTCCAAAGCAGGAACAAGTTCAAGCAGTACAGAAAAGAAGAGTAAAAAGAAGAAAAAGAAAAACAAAAAGAAGAACAACTCCAATAATAACAATAATACGACAGCACCAGCAGAAGGCTACGAAGATGGAACCTATACAGGAAGTGCAGCCTGCAAGGGAGAACAGTTTAAAGAATACAGCGTGACAGCAAATGTGACGATTAAAAATGGAAAGATTTCTGCAGTTGAAATTTCTTCTACAGCCAAAGGAACAAACCTTAAGCAATTTATGAGTAAGGATGAAATTAAAAATCTGCCATCTCTCATTGTTGCAAAGAATGGAACAAGCGGTGTGGATGCTGTCAGCGGAGCAACTTACAGCTCGAATGCTATCTTTAATGCAGTAAATGATGCGTTATCTAAGGCAAAGAAAAACAATTCTACAACAGCGAAAAAGCAGGAAACAACAACGGCAAAGAAAGAAGAGACAACAACAGAGAAAAAGGAAGAGACAACAACAGAAAAGAAAGACGATACAACTACGGAGAAGAAGGAAGAGACAACAACAGAATCAAAAGAAGATACAGATGAAGGTCAGGTATATAAAGATGGAACGTATAAGGTCAGTGTAACCTGTGATCCAGATGAAGATGAAGATTTTAATTCTTACACGATAACGATGGATATCACAATTAAAAAAGACAAAATTACAGAAATTGCAAACATTAATGCAAGTACCAATGCAACCAATAAATCTTATGTCAATACAGCAAAGAAGGGAATGGTTTCTAAAATCACAGCAAATGGAACAGCAGATAGTGTAAATACCGTATCCGGAGCAACCTGCTCTTCCAAAGCAATCAAAGAAGCCTGCCAGAAAGCATTTGACGTAGCAAAGAAGTAATATAAACATATTCAAATTTACGATACGATTTACGAGAACTATAAAAATGAATATGAAAAAATAATATTGAAAAACTTAGATAAAACATTTTAGAAGGGACAAAGAATGAAATATAAAAACTTTTTAATCCGTTTATTTGACCTCATTCTTATTCTGGGACTTTTAGCCGGCTATCAGGCAGTAATCTACAGCCGGGATAAAGAATCCCAGATCACGGAACTGAAAAGTCAGGTAAATCAGCTTCAGGGAGAGAAAGAGGAAATCCTTGAAGTGGTAAAAAGCACTGGAAAGCTTGGCATAGAGGGTGATTTGGCAGGCACAGAAGGGGCTTATAAAGATGGAACCTATACAGGAAGTGCACAGGGATTTGGTGGAGACATTAAGGTAAAAGTGACGGTGTCCGGTCAGAAAATCACTGCGATTGACATTACAGAAGCCAGTGGAGAAGACGAAGCCTACTTGTCAATGGCAAAGGACATTATCAGTACAATGCTTGACAAACAAACTGCCGATGTAGATACCGTAAGTGGTGCCACCTACTCTTCCACAGGAATTAAAAATGCAGTAACACAGGCGTTAGAAGGAGCAGCAGAATAATGAAGAAAAAGAAGAAAATATCAGTACAGACGATCATAGAAGTGGTTATCCGGGCAGTCTTTTTCGTTATTTATCCAGCACTGTTTTCCACTGCATTTACCGGAATCAAATTAATTGTAGAACAGATCACACAGCGTGCGAGCCTGCCCTGGAACTCCTTTGTACAGACACTTATCGTATTACTTGTCTTTACAATCGTATTTGGACGTTTCTTCTGTGGCTTTGCCTGTGCATTCGGAACCTGGGGAGATTTCGTTTACTTTATTTCCTCAACAATACAAAGAAAGAGAAAAAAGAAACCATTTAAATGTTTTTCAAAAGCAGGAAATGTACTCCGTTATTTAAAATACGTTGTACTGCTTGTTGTACTCATCCTTTGTGTAAGAGGCTACAGCAGTGCTGTTGCCGTACATAGTCCATTTAGTGCATTTTCCCGTTTTCATCAGTTGAAAATGGCAGACAGTCTTATCGGAACAGGACTTTTCTTATTAATTACAGTGGGAATGGCATTAGAACCAAGATTCTTCTGTCGTTTCTTATGCCCGATGGGAGCAGTCTTTTCTCTGATGCCAGTCTTACCATTTTCTGTAATCAAACGAGACAGAGAAAACTGTATTCCAAACTGTAAAGCCTGCCAGATGGTATGTCCGGCAAACCTTGAAATTCCGTCAGATAAGGAAGGTGATAATGCTACATCAGGGGAATGTTTCTCCTGTGGCAAATGCATCGGCAAATGTCCGAAACAGAATACACATAATGGCTTAATAAGAAAGTTGTGGCTGCCGATGATTGTGATAAAGGCTGCTATATTGTTTGCTATATTTATGGTGTTGTATTAAAGGAGACGAACCCGGGAGAGAAAGTATCCGTATTGGGGGCTTGAGTCGCTGCGGGAAGTAGTCTTCCAGGAAAAGTCCCTCCTGAAAATAATTGATTTTGACTCAGTTGTAAAAAACACAAAGTCGCAAAATCAATTATTTTCAGGAGGGACTTTTCTAACATTAGATATTGCCTCACAGCTCCAAAGCCACCAATACGGATGCTTTCTCTTTCTGGGTTCTGACTTTGATAAACAGTTGGAATATAGCAAATTATAAGAGGAGTTTTCTACTGCCAGGTGTTATGAAGGTACTATAGAGATTTGAGAAATATCTTGGATATATAAGCGGAAGTTTCTGCTTGCTCTGCAGACAATCATGGCAGCTTTGGGAAAAAGTGATGTGATTGCAAAGTAAGAGAAAATGCCATTTGACTATTTTGGGATGGAGTAGCTGAAAACTTTAGGTGTGATTACATGATTTTTCAGCTTTTGTTTGTTGCTCAAATTGCTATATCAAAATATCTTTTTCAATGTTATAATAAACAGTAATTTGTATATCGACAAGTGCACAAACAATTGTAGTTTTTCTGTCTTTAATAAAGCATACACCAAGAAAGTTCTGAGATTTCAGCAGGAAATCCAGACTTTATTATTAACTTTACAATGTGCTCTTAGAATTCTTGATTTTATGGTGAATTTCCTGTTAGTTGCTTCCCAATTTTATAAATGTATGATTGTATACATCTCTGAAATTTGACCTCAACTGACAAAAAACTTTTTCCACAAAATCAAGCGCAAAAGATTCCAAGAGTACTGCAAAGGCTGATTTTTAACTGTCGCCAAAGACAGAACCTCTAACCAGCTAATTATATAAAAATGCGCCTTAGAGCAAGCTCTTAATGCGGTTGAGCATTAAGAGTGCAGTGATACGAAGCATTTTTATATAATTAGCTGGTTAGAGGTTCGTCTGTTTGCCAACAAAATTCAGCCTTGCCACCCTATTAGGAAAGGAGCCATTTTATGAATAAAGCCAATTTAATCATAGAGGAGATTAACAAAGTAATCATTGGAAAAGAAAAAGTCATCCGCAAAGTCTGGATGACCATCCTCTCCGGTGGGCATATTCTCCTTGAGGATGTACCCGGAGTAGGAAAAACAACGATGGCATTAGCGTTTTCGAAAGCACTTGGACTCTCTTACCGAAGAATCCAGTTCACACCAGATGTTATGCCATCGGATGTAGTCGGTTTTTACTATTATAATAAGGAGAGCGGAAAGTTTGAGTACCGTCAGGGAGCGGTTATGACAAATCTTTTGCTTGCCGATGAGATTAACCGTACCTCAAGCCGTACACAGTCTGCTCTTTTAGAGGTTATGGAAGAAGGGCAGGTAACGGTAGATGGCGTGACGAGAAATGTGCCGGAGCCATTTTTTGTTATTGCAACGCAGAACCCTGTCGGTTCTTCCGGTACACAGATGCTTCCAGAGTCACAGGTGGATCGTTTTATGGTCTTGTTATCTATGGGCTATCCATCTGTTCGTGAGGAAATGATTCTGATGAGTCAGCGAAAAGTGAGCGATCCACTTGACAGTGTAGAGGAGGTCTTTTCGAAGGAGGAGCTTCTTTCTATGCAAAATGAAGTAAATGAAATCAAGGTTTCTCCGTTAATTTATCAGTATATTGCGATGCTTTCTGATGCGACAAGACGACACGATATGATTCAGCTCGGTGTAAGTCCGCGAGGCTCTCTGGCGTTATGCCGTATGGCAAAGGCAAGTGCTTACTTAGCTGGAAGGGACTATGTTGTGCCAGAGGATGTGCAGGATGTTGTAAAAGATGTTTTCCGTCATCGTCTGATCTTAAAGTCAAGAGCGAGACTTTCAAATAAAGATACCGAGAAGATTATTGAGGAAATCTGTGCTGCCGTGCGTGTGCCGGATCGCAGAGGTTCAGGGGGAAGACGATGAGCCGGAAAAGAATATGGCTCAATCGGATTACCGGAATTGTCTGCCTGTTGTTATGGATTGCTTTGGTTATTTTTCTTTCAGGAACGATAGGAAGAATTGCAGGAGCGGCATTGATCATTATGTTAATTGTAGCAATGATTTATTATTATAATCTTCCAGGAGAAGTTTCTACACATTTGGTGATTCCGGCATATGCAGGAAAGGAAGAAAAGATTACCGGGAAGATTTCTGTTCAGAATCCGGGACGTTTTCCTCTTTTATCTGGAAAGATTTATTTACGAGTAAGAAAGACAATCAGTGGGGAAGAAGAAACATTTTCCATGGATATTCGGACCAGTGGCAGGAAAGATGGCATGACAGCCTTTGTTATAGACTCTGCATATATGGGATTCCTGGAAATCACGGTTTTGCGAGTGGAATTATACAGCTTTTTTGGTTGTATGAAGAAAGTGACAAATACCAGTCTGGTGAAAGATGTGATGATTTTGCCGAGAACGGAAGAATTACATTTTCCAGTACAAAGCAGTGGAATTGCCTGTTCTTTTTTTGATGAAGCAGAGAGTGGAAAAAAGGGAAATGGGCCGGGAGAGTATTTTGGAATCCGTCCGTATATTGACGGGGATTCGATGAAGCAGATTCACTGGAAACTTACCGGAAAAACGGATGATTACATGGTAAAAGAAGTGGAATTGCCGATGATGCGCATGCCATTACTTTTCCTTGAGACAAGAGTGGAGAAGATAGATGCCGGGATAATTGATGGATTGTTAGAAACTTTTTTCTCTGTTTCGCAGCATATGGCAGAGGAAAGCCAGAAACACTGTCTTTGCTGGTGGGATAAGAAAAGCAGTGGATGGAATTTCTGCAATGTGGAGAATATCATTCAGTTAGAAGAAGCGTATGGTCTGGTATTTCAGAGTGAATTCTTTGCACAGGGAGATGCTTCGATTGCTTCATTTGAAGAGGAAAAAAGAGAACAGTTTTCAGAGTTGATTTATATTACCGATTACTGGAACACAGAAATGCCGGAAATGGATGACTGGAATCTGACGTTATTATTAGAACGCCGTGAAGTAAGAAAGAGAGAAAATGAGGCATTGATACCATATCTTTTTGCGCCGGAAACATTGGGCGAAGATGTGGACAGAATTATGACAGGATACAGAGGTGGCAGCTATGGAGCATAAGAATTCCTTTCATATTAAGAAAATGAATCAGCAGGAGGGAAGTTCCTGGATGGACAGGATGCGCTCCGGATATGTCTGGCTTGCGGCTTTCCTGTGTTTTATCTGGTATGCGGCAGGACGCTTTGAGATGTATACAGCAGCAGTTGCTTTATTTGCTGGCGGCGCTTTTTTTATTTTGTTATATCTGGCGGGAAAATCCGTGGGAAAAGGCTTCGGGATTTTTATGACGATTCTGTATTTCCTATGCCCGTTTTTTATACTTTCTGTGGAAAATATCAAAAAAGCGTTGTTTACATTTGCAAGAAAAGTCTCAGATTATCTTGCAGATTACGGACAGAGTAAAAATATTTTTCACGGGGTTCTTCAAAATATTTCAGTGGATATGCAGACAGGAAATGTGGATTTTTTACCATTTATTGTGGGAATGCTGGGGATAACCCTGTGGATGATTCTTTTAATGGCATTGTTGTGGAGAATACATCCCTGCCTGCTGTTTTTTGTAGTAGCAATTTGTTTTTCCTTTCCATTTTTTGTGTGGGGAGTGCGGCCGGAACTTTTTGCTGTGTTAAGTTTTCTTGTGTTTTGTTTCTTTTTATTTGCGCCTTCTTTTTGGGGAGGGGTGACAGGAACTGCTGTCTTGATCGTCTTACTTGTGGCAGGGACATTCTTTGGCCTGAAAAATGCGGACAAATTATCGACGATGCAGAAAAACTGGAATAAGGAACGATATCAACAGGATGCATCAATACTTCCAGAAGGAAAGTTATCGAAAGCTAAAAAAATGCAGCGGACAGAGAAAGTTGCGTTGGAGGTCACTCTTCATAAGAAAAACAGCTATTATTTAAGAGGATTTGTCGGAACAACCTATGAAAATAATGCCTGGGAAGCAAGCACAGACAGTTGGAATATTTTTGGTATGGATAACAGTATGCTTGCGGCATCTGAGCAGGAGGCGTATGATTCTCTGCTGTGGCTTCACAATAAAGAATTTTATGGAAATATCATAATGTATCATTTTGTAAAGCAGAAAAAGCTGGCAGAGGGAAAATCAGATCCGTCTCTTTATATTTTATCGGTAAAAAATGTAGGAGCCAATCGAAAATATCTCTATTTGCCTTACGAGAGCGCTGTTTTACCAACAACATATGAGGAGGATGGAACAGCCGCAATTAATAAAACAGAGAATTTATTTGCATCGGGAATAAAGGGAGCAGAGGAATATTCTTTTAAGACGATGGAAACGATGGCAGGAAAGTTAAAGTCTGCGACTTCGGTGAAAAGTGAGGATAAAAATGTATCTTCGCAAAAAATGACGGAAAGCTATAAAGAATATGTAAATAAAACCTGTTTATTTTTAAATAAAGAAACAAAAACATTGATTTCCTCTGCAACAGAAGGCAGTCTTCAGAGTAATCTTTCCGTACTTGCTATCATAAACCGGGTAAAAAACTTTATGAAAACATCCATTACTTACGATGAAAACCCAGGGGCAATTCCAGAGGGAGAAGACTTTGCCAAATGGTTTTTTGAGGATAAAAAAAGCGGCTATGATGTGCAGTATGCCGCTGGCGCAGTCATGATGTTTCGTTATTATGGAATTCCATCCCGCTACGCAGAAGGCTACCTGCTTACCCCGGAAACTGTAAATAATGCCGGAACCTCCGAGCAGGTAACCATATCACAAAAATATGCCCATGCCTGGCCGGAAATCTATCTTGATGGAATAGGCTGGATTCCTGTAGAAGTAACTCCAAAATACGAAAATATTATGGGAACACCATATTATGAGACACAGGAAACGGCTGTAAGCAATTCTAATGCAAGCGATAAATCTTTAAAAGGCAAAGATAAAAATGAAGAGGAAAAAGGGCAGGAAAAGCAGAAACAATCAACACAAAAACAGGAACAGACCAGGAAGAAAACACAGCAAAAAGAACAGACAACAGAAAAACAAAGCGTAAAAACCCCGGAACAACGCCAGAAGAATACTTCCCAGGGTAATGGAAACAAACAGGGGCGTGCGAACACTGTACAAAAAGTAACAGGACTGCTTCTGATTTTACTTTTTATCCTGCTAATCCTACTCTTTGCATTTAGAAAACGTCTGAAAAAAATATACTGGAACTACAAAACAAACAAACTATTGAAAGAACAGAAATATAATCAGGCGGTCATGCTCTGGTATGACATTTTATGTAAGCAAGTATACGGCAGGGAAAAAATCAAAGACAATCGCATGAGAACCTTTGAAAAAAGGCTAGCTATGATCGATAATGAAATTAATCACAAAAAGCTGCATCTTTGCATGACGATAAGACAAAAAGCAGTATATGCCCCAGAACAAATCAGCATCAAAGAAGCAAAAGCAGCGATACACTTTTTGAAAAACGAAGTGGAAAAGTTACAGTAGGGAGTGAGATGGCAAACAGGCTCTGGGAATGGCAAAGTTGACGAACCCATCCAGATGATAAATGCCAGATATTTTTCCAGGGTCGCGGTTGGAGGTTACTGGGTAGAAGAGGTGTCTATCAAAAGGGAGGGATTTTGTTCCGTTGTGCTAAACGCTCCGTTTTGCCCAGTAAAGCAGCCCCTTCGCAAGAACGAGTGCGAAGGGGCTATGGTCAAAACTCCGCAGCACAAAGTCACAAAATCTCTCCCTTTTGATAGACACCCCTTCTACAACAAGAACATCTCCCGCGACGAAAGTCACAGATAGGGTATATGGGGAGGTTATTCTTCGCCAACTTAGCCAGAGAACTTAATATTTTAGTTTCGTCTCTATTGACAGAGAAAACCATAGCTATTAGAATATTTGTATATTTAGAATAAGTGAGGAAAAAATATGTGGTTAGCAAATAACTGGAAAGAATACGAAGTAATAGATTGCAGCGAGGGCGAAAAGCTGGAGCGTTGGGGCAGATACACCCTTCTTCGTCCAGACCCTCAGGTAATCTGGAATACAAAAAAAGAAGATAAACATTGGAAACATTTAAATGCACACTATCACAGAAGTAAAAAAGGTGGTGGAGAGTGGGAGTTTTTCGACCTTCCAAAGCAGTGGGATATCCATTACAGAAGTCTTACCTTTCATTTAAAGCCATTCAGTTTTAAACATACAGGACTTTTCCCAGAGCAGGCAGTGAACTGGGATTGGTTTTCTGATAAGATTAAAAAGGCAAATCGTCCAGTAAAAGTATTGAACTTATTTGCCTATACCGGAGGAGCAACACTTGCAGCTGCCGCCGCAGGAGCATCTGTGACACATGTAGATGCATCAAAGGGAATGGTTACCTGGGCAAAGGAGAATGCGGTTGCCTCTGGTCTTGGTGATGCACCGATCCGCTGGCTTGTGGATGACTGCGTGAAGTTTGTAGAAAGGGAAATCCGCCGCGGTAATCACTATGATGGAATTATTATGGATCCACCATCTTATGGTCGTGGACCAAAGGGAGAGATTTGGAAGATTGAAGAGAAGATTTATTCTCTCGTATGTCTTTGTGAGAAGCTTCTTTCCAAAGACCCATTGTTCTTTTTAATTAATTCCTATACAACAGGATTACAGCCAGCAGTTCTTTCTTATATGTTAGGAACAGCCGTTGCGAAAAAACATGGTGGAAAAGTAAGTGCAGACGAAGTAGGACTTCCAGTAAGTGCGAGTGGACTTGTTCTCCCATGCGGCGCTTCCGGTCGCTGGGAAAATAAATAGCAGGTGACGGGACATGAGTGCAAAAAAGACAGCTTTTTATGGAATGTTTCTTGCGCTTGCTTTAGTAGCAGGCTATATTGAACAGCTTATACCGATTAATCTTGGAATCCCGGGAGTAAAGCTTGGACTTGCCAACATCGTTACGATGCTCCTTCTTTACATAGTAGGAGTTCCGGCAGCCTGTCTGATCTCCGCACTTAGAATTCTCTTATCCGGATTTCTTTTTGGAAGCGGATTTGCAATGGTTTACAGTGCAGCAGGAGCAGCAATGAGTATGCTCGTCATGGCACTCTTAAAGAAAACGAAAAAGTTTTCATCCGTAGGAGTAAGTGTAGCAGGCGGCATCTTCCACAATGCAGGTCAGATTATCGTTGCCATGATTGTGTTGGAAACAAAGGCATTAGCCTACTACCTGCCAATATTAATCCTTTCCGGACTGATAGCAGGAATCCTGATTGGAATCTTAAGTGGAATCTTAACAAGAAGATTAAATCCGGTGATTCGTCAGTATTTTCTGTAGACAGAAACTAAGCTAATAGATATATGGCAGATGTGACTTTAGAGCAAGTCCATAATGCGGTTGAGCATTATGGGCGCAGTGATAGGGAACAGCTGCCATATATCTATTAGCTTAGTTTCGTTTGTCAAATGACGAGATAAAGGAGGAAATCCAAATGGAAATTACATATGATTACTATCGCATATTCTATTATGCGGCGAAATATAAGAGTTTTTCAAAAGCGGCAGAGATATTGATGAGTAACCAGCCTAATATCACCCATTTCATGAATAATCTGGAGAATCAGCTTGGCTGTCGTCTTTTTATCCGTTCTAATCGAGGAGTAACTCTGACCAGAGAAGGAGAGAAACTCTACAAGCATGTAACAATCGCATACCAGCATTTTCAGATGGCGGAGCTGGAGCTTGCGAATGATAAGAGTTTACAGAGTGGAATAATTACGGTAGGTGTTAGTGAGATTGCGTTACATTTGCTTATTTTGCAGGTAATGTCTGATTTCAGAAAGGTATATCCAGGTATTCGTATTCGTCTTTCAAATCATTCGACACCAGAGACAATTCAGGAAGTAAAGGATGGACTGGTAGATTTGGCAGTGGTATCTACTCCTGCGGATGTACCATCGACACTGAAATCTACTACGTTAATGGATTTTACGGATATTATGGTCGTAAGTAGTGCACACAAGGAACTGTGCGAAAAGCCGGTTCATTTGGCTCAGATGAAGGACTATCCGCTAATCTGTCTTGGAAGAGGAACGAAATCTTACGAATTTTTCAGTAATTTTTATCAGAGGTATGGATTAAAGTTAAACCCGGATATTGAGGCAGGAACCATCCATCAGATTCTCCCAATGGTAGTATATGATCTTGGAGTTGGTTTTTTACCGGAAAATGTAGGTATAGAAGCGCTGGAAGATGGGAAAATAATAAAAGTACCTCTTATAGAGAAAATCCCACAAAGGCAGATTTGTTTAGTGGAGTCAAAAAGAACACCTCTTAGTATAGCAGCGAATGCATTAAAGCAGTTTATAAATAATTATATTGAAACAAAATTAAAGAACAAAGCGTGATTACTTAAAGAAATTCCTGGATATTTTATAAAGATATAACAATTATGATTGAAAGCTGATTTATAACGATTCAGAGATATATAGACTTTCGAAAAATAAAAATAGTGCCTATATTTTAAGAATTATGTCTGAATTGTTATAATAATTTGTAATTATTCTTTCTTTTTTTCTTAAACATTATTTATCAAATCTTACCGATTTCTGACAAGATTTCTCATATTCATACAATTCGTTTTGTCAAATTGAATAAAAAAATCGTATTTATATGAGAAATCTTTGCACCATGTAAAATTTACATGATGAATAAAAAAATAAAACATTTCCACATGGCGAAAAAGAGGGGTAAAATGTGTAGCAATGGTTCAGGGTGAAAAAATCTCTTCCTATTAAAGAGTATATTTGCACCAATATAAGAATCAGGAAGGAGTGTGGCAGATGGATGCTCTGGTCAATGATCTGATGAAAGAGTTGAATTGTGAGACTGTTTTTACGATTCCGGTACTCGGGGGAATTCCGATTAAAGAATCTGTAGTAGTAACTTGGTTCATCATGGCGGTCATTCTGGTACTTTGTATAGCGTTAACCAGAAATTTAAGCGTAGAAAATCCAAGTCGTGGACAGGTCATACTGGAAACAATCGTAAGTGGCGGACACAATTTCTTCAAGGATACACTGGGCGAATATGGAACAGATTACATTCCATATCTTATGACAGTGACTCTCTACATCGGTATTGCCAATCTTATCGGGCTGCTTGGTTTTAAACCACCGACAAAGGACATGAACGTGACGGCGGCATTAGCAATTATGAGTATTATATTAATTGAGGTAGCCGGCATCAGACAAAAGGGCGCAAAAGGATGGGTAAAGAGTTTTGCAGAACCAATTCCGATTATCTTACCGATCAACATTATGGAGATTTTCATTAAACCATTATCTCTTTGTATGCGACTTTTTGGTAACGTACTTGGTTCTTTCGTTATCATGGAATTATTAAAGTTGATTGTTCCGGCAGTATTACCGGCAGTGTTTAGCTGTTACTTTGATATTTTTGATGGTTTAATTCAGGCCTACGTATTTGTATTCCTTACATCGTTGTTCATAAAAGAGGCAACAGAATAAGAAAACAACAAAAAATTTTAATGAGAAAAAGAAAAGGAGTGTTGTAATTATGTCAGCAGCATTATTTGTAGCAATTGGAGCAGGAGTTGCAGTATTAACAGGTATTGGAGCAGGTATCGGTATCGGTAAAGCTACCGCAGCCGCAACAGACGCTATCGCAAGACAGCCAGAAGCAGAAAGTAAAATCAGTAAAGCATTATTACTTGGTTGTGCATTAGCAGAGGCAACAGCTATTTACGGTTTCGTTATCGCATTATTAATCATCCTTTTCCTTAAATAGTGCGAGCTTAAATCAAAGCTTATTTGGAAACTTGCAGATTTTTAATAAATATGTGAAGTATGTTCGCATAAATACATGTGTTGAAGATGTATGCGAAGTATGTTTGACAGAACATATTTAAATAAAATAAACATATAGAAACAGGCATATTTATTATATCAGGAAAAAGGAAGGCGAACGAAGAATATGCTTAATCTAGATCCATGGAATTTGGTAATGATTGTAATAAATCTTCTTGTATTATATGCGATTTTTCGTAAGTTCTTATACAAACCGGTCATGAATGTAATTCATCAGAGAGAAGAATTAATTCAGGGGCAGTTTGATTCTGCTAAAAAAACACAGGATGATGCTCTTCAGTTAAAAGCAGATTATGAAGAAAAATTAGAAAAGGCGAATGTAAAAGCCGATGAGATTATTCTTGCAGCAAGAGATCAGGCAAATGAAGAGTATGAGAAAGCCGTGCTTGAGACACAGGCAAAAACGGACAGAATGATAGAGAAAGCAAAGGCAGATATCGAAAAAGAACAGAAACAGGCACAGCAGGAAGTGCAGGGTGAGATTGCAAAACTTGCACTTATCGCCGCAAGAAAGATTATAGAGACAGGTGAGGCTCATGACGCAGAAGGCAGTAAATAATGCGAAAGTATTATACCGTCTGAACATTTTAAGAAGTGATGTGGAAGAAGCCCATAAAATTTTCACGAAGGCCCCTTTCCTTCTTGAGACACTGACGAATCCAGTTGTTTCAGAAGAAGCGAAAGAGGCAGTGCTTGACAAAATTACGAGACAGAGTGGATTGCCGGAACTTCTTGGGAATTTTATGAAGATAATGTGCCGGATTGGAGAAATCGGGCAGATCACAGACATTTTTAACTGTTACTATGAATATTGGAACGAAAAGAATCACATTCTTCATGCAGATGTTATTTATGCAGATGACGAAGCAAAAAAAGAAAAACAGTCCATTCAAAAACAGTTAGAAAGTATTTATCCAGATGAAAAGGTTGTTCTTTCCGAGAAGACAGATGCTTCTCTTCTTGGCGGTTATGTCGTTCGTGTTGGATATGAGGAATACGATCACAGCTATGAAGGAAAACTCAGACGGTTAGAAAGAAAATTAACAGGGAGGTGAATCTTGTGGGCGCAATCAGTGCAGAAGATATAATCTCTATTATACAAAGTGAAATCGAAAATTTTGATGTGGACAACACAAGTGAAGAGACAGGTACGGTCATATATGTAGGTGACGGAATTGTTACAGTTTATGGTATTGACCATGCGATGTTCGGAGAGGTTGTCATTTTTGATAATGGAGTAAAAGGAATGGTTCAGGATATCCGTCAGAACGAGATTGGTGTAATCCTTTTCGGACGTGATACTGGAATCAAAGAAGGAACAAAAGTAGTTAGAACAAAGAAAAAAGCAGGTATTCCTGTTGGTAACGAATACATTGGACGAGTAATCAATGCGTTAGGTGAGCCAATTGATGGCGGTGCAGAGATTAAGGCAGATGACTATCGCCCAATTGAGGAAGAAGCACCTGGTATCATTGAGAGAAAGTCAGTAGATACTCCAATGGAAACAGGTATTCTTTCTATCGACTCCATGTTCCCTATCGGACGTGGACAGCGTGAGTTGATCATTGGTGATCGTCAGACTGGTAAAACTTCTATTGCAACAGACACGATTATTAACCAGAAAGGAAAAGATGTTATCTGTATTTATGTTGCAATCGGACAGAAGGCATCCAGTGTTGCCAAGATTGTAAATACATTAGAGAAGTATGACGCAATGGATTATTCCATCGTTTTATCCTCTACAGCAAGTGAACCTGCATCTTTGCAGTACATTGCACCATATGCAGGTACAGCATTAGCAGAATATTTCATGCATCAGGGAAAAGATGTGCTGATTGTATATGATGATTTATCCAAACATGCGGTGGCTTATCGTGCGATTTCCCTGCTGTTAGAGCGTTCTCCTGGACGTGAGGCTTATCCTGGAGATGTATTCTACTTACATTCCAGATTATTAGAGCGTTCCAGCCGTCTTAGTGACAAGCTTGGTGGAGGTTCCATCACAGCACTTCCAATCATTGAGACACAGGCCGGTGACGTATCTGCTTACATTCCTACAAACGTAATTTCTATTACAGATGGACAGATTTTCTTAGAGAGTAACCTTTTCTTTGAAGGTATGCGTCCTGCGGTAAACGTTGGTTTATCTGTATCTCGTGTAGGTGGAGCAGCACAGACAAAAGCAATGAAGAAAGCGTGCGGAAGTATCCGTATTGACCTGGCACAGTATCGTGAGATGGAAGTATTTACCCAGTTCTCATCAGACCTTGATGATGCGACAAAGGCACAGTTAGCACACGGACGTGCAATTATGGAACTGTTAAAACAGCCATTGTGTCATCCATTATCCTTACATGAGCAGGTAATTACGTTATGTCTTGCAAACAATGGTATCTTTGATATCATCATGCCAAAAGAAGTAAAACAGTATCAGAAAGATATTCTTTCCTACATGGATCTTAAACATCCGGAAATTGGAAAAGAAATTGAGGAAAAGAAAGATTTATCTGACGAGTTGATTGCAAAGATTATAGAAGCAGCAAAGGAATACACTGATAAATAACAGGCAGGTGTTGGTATGGCAAGTACAAAAGAAATTCAGGACAGAATGCGAAGTATCAAAGATACATTGAAAATTACAAATGCAATGTATATGATTTCTTCCTCAAAACTGAAAAAATCAAAAAAAATGTTAACGGACACAGAGCCGTATTTCTATACCCTTCAGTCTGAAATGAGCCGAATTTTAAGACATCTTCCAGATATGAACAGCATTTATTTTAAGACAAATGCGAATATCCCGGAAAGAAAGAGAAAAGCCGGTTATATCGTCATTACAGCAGATAAGGGACTGGCTGGTTCTTATAATCATAATATTTTAAAACTTGCAGAAGAAGAACTCGAAAAAAGAGATGATTATAAACTGTTTGTTCTCGGTGAATTAGGACGGCATTATTTTGAACAGAAAGGAATTAATATTGATAAACAGTTCCATTTCGTTGTTCAGGATCCATCTTTAAGCCGTGCCAGAAGAATTGCTGAAGATTTATTAAGACTCTATCACGATAATGAACTTGATGAGCTTTATATTATATATACAACAATGGTAAATGCGATGCAGGAGGAGGCACAGGTTGCACAGCTCCTGCCACTGAAAAAAACAGACTTTAAGATTCCGGTTCCGATCGATATCCCATTAGAGGGACTTGCATTAAAGCCTTCTGCTGAAGAAGTTATGGATCATATTGTTCCAAATTATGTAGTAGGTTTTGTATATGGTGCATTAGTAGAGGCATATTCCTGTGAGCAAAATGCCAGGATGATAGCCATGGAAGGTGCAACAAACAGTGCAAAGCAAATGTTAAAGGAACTGGATATTCAATATAACAGAGCCAGACAGGCTGCGATCACGCAGGAGATTACCGAGGTAATTGCCGGAGCGAAGTCGCAGAAGAAAAAGAAAAAATAATAACAAGGTAAACACTTAATAAGGGGATTATCTGGATAATGTTTATACATTTTGAATAATTCGCAAACTTTCAGGCGTTACCTAAATAATTGTAATAGCTATGATATAGATAGTTATGAAAATTATAAAATAATAATTATAAGAATTATAAAAAAGCGGAAATAGTATAAGGAGGCTTTTTTGATGAAAACAGGAAAAATTATTCAGGTTCTCGGACCTGTAGTCGATGTTGAATTTGAAAATCAAGAATTGCCTGCGATCAGAGATGCTCTCGAAGTACAAAATGGAGATAAAAAATGTGTGATGGAAGTTGCACAGCATATCGGTAATCATGTTGTAAGATGTATTATGCTGGCAGCGAGTGAAGGTCTTCACAGAGATATGGAAGTTACCACTGAGGGAAGCGGTATCAAAGTACCTGTAGGAGAAAAAACATTAGGTCGTCTGTTTAACGTACTCGGTGAGACAATTGATGACGGAGAGCCTATCAAAGACGCTCCAAAGATGGTAATTCACAGAGAACCTCCGACATTCGAAGAACAGAACCCGGCAGTAGAGATTCTTGAAACCGGAATTAAGGTTATCGACCTTCTTGCTCCATATGCAAAAGGTGGTAAGATTGGTCTGTTCGGTGGTGCCGGTGTAGGTAAGACCGTACTGATTCAGGAATTGATCAGTAATATCGCAACAGAACATGGTGGATATTCTATCTTTACCGGTGTAGGAGAACGTTCCAGAGAGGGTAATGACCTTTGGACAGAAATGGGAGAATCCGGTGTTCTGGCTAAGACAGCCTTAGTGTTTGGACAGATGAACGAGCCACCTGGAGCTCGTATGAGAGTAGCCGAAACCGGACTTACTATGGCAGAATATTTCAGAGATGAAAAGAAACAGGATGTGTTATTATTCATTGATAACATTTTCCGTTTCACACAGGCAGGTTCCGAGGTATCCGCCTTACTTGGCCGTATGCCTTCCGCCGTTGGTTACCAGCCAACTTTAGCAACAGAAATGGGTGAATTGCAGGAACGAATCGCTTCCACAAAGAACGGTTCCGTAACCAGTGTACAGGCCGTATATGTACCAGCCGATGACTTAACTGACCCGGCTCCTGCAACAACATTCGCTCATCTGGATGCCACAACCGTACTTTCCAGAAAGATTGTAGAACAGGGTATCTATCCTGCCGTTGACCCACTCGAATCCTCATCCCGTATCCTTGAGGCAGACATCGTAGGAGAAGAACATTATGAAGTAGCCAGAAAGGTACAGGAAGCATTACAGAAATACAAAGAATTACAGGATATCATCGCTATTCTTGGTATGGAAGAATTATCTGACGAAGATAAGACAGTTGTATTCAGAGCCAGAAAGATTCAGAAATTCCTTTCCCAGCCATTCCATGTAGCAGAGAACTTTACTGGTATCAAAGGTGTATATGTACCAGTCAAAGAAACTATCCGTGGATTTAAGGCAATCCTTGATGGCGAGATGGACGAATATCCAGAAAATGCATTCTTCAATGTCGGAACAATTGAGGACGTAAAGAAAAAAGCTGAGGAAATGAAAGCAGCAAACTAGGAGGGGTAGATATGGCTTCAAATACATTTAGTTTAAAAATCATATCCGCCAACCGTGTATTTTTTACAGGAAGATGCCAGTCCATTATCGTTCCGGGATATGACGGACAAAAAGAAGTGCTGGCACATCATGAGAACATGGTTATTGCTGTAGACCAGGGAGAGATGCGCTTCCTTCCAGAAGGGGAAAATGAATGGCAGTATGCTGTAGTCGGCATCGGTTTTATCGAAATCGTTAATAACCGTGTTACCCTTCTCGTGGAAAGTGTCGAACGCCCAGAAGAGATTGATATTGCAAGAGCACAGGAAGCGAAAGAGAGAGCTTTGGAGAAAATACGTCAGAAGCAGAGTATTCAGGAGTATTATCATACACAGGCTTCACTTTCTCGTGCGATGGCGAGACTGAGGGTTGGTCACAGACAGAAACAGGTTTAAGATGCTTTGGAAAGCTGACAGACGAAAGATAGATAAGACAGACGAAAATCGAATAGAGTTCATGTATCGGTGTGATGATTCGCTTCGCTGGTATGTGAGAGAAAAAGATTAAAAGCAAAAAAGAGGTTTTTATACTCTTGTGCTAAACATTCCATTCTGCCTCAAAAAGCAGAAACTTCGGAAAAAGCAGTCCGAAGTTTCTGCTTTTTGAGGCAGAATTCCATAGCACAAAGGCATAAAAACCTCTTTTTTGCTTTTAATCTTTTTCTATTTACAAGGGTTGGGCGAATCATCGGCATAGAGGGTTGTGTTCGATTTTCTGTGTGTTTTAAAGTGTTTCTGGTTATGTTGCACTATATAGAATTATGCCTTCTTTATGAATATATATTCTTTGATTAAAGTTTGCATAATTTCTGACATATAGTATCTCCTCGCTTTTTAATTGTAAGCAGGTAATCATCCGTACCTGTTACCGCAATTGATTTTCTGATACAATCT
>CAVCBH010000010.1:0-5800 GCA_963600375.1 bacterium
AACATGTTTCATGACGCATTGGTGTCTTTCGCAGAAAGACGGGATATAATTATGGGAAAACGTATGAACATATCACAGCTACAAGGTACACCGTGGCATACAGAACAACTAAAAAGAACGTGTAATGATGGGAGTAAGCATTGTATTTATAATCATAATATATGTAGTTGTAAGTTTAATAAAAAGTATTTCCATAAAGAGTGTGTGGGAAAGGGGAAATGTGAATGGTTTGAATCGAAAGCAGGCACACCAAAAGTATATTCAGAAACAACTTACAAAATGGAGAAAAAGGAGACTCAAAAGATGGGGAATGATGTAGAGAGTGTAGAAGCTAAAAAAACTGAAACTAAATCAGAGAAATTTAAGAAATTATCTACAGAGCGAATTGCAAAAATAGAAAAGGCAATAGAAAACTTAGGTAATCTATCGAATAAGAGTATTTATGATTATACGGATGAAGAAGTAGAGAAAATGTTTTCTTATTTAGAAGAAAAATTATCAAAGACAAAGGGAGAATTTAAAGGTAATAAATCTTCTGGATTTTCTTGGTAAGATACATTAAAATAATTTATAAGGGGAAAGACTATGAAAATAAAAAAAGGATTGGTTATAATAACTCTATTTTCAGGTATGTTGTTAGTGAGTGGATGTACTAAAAGTGTAAAAAATGAACAAATAACTTTAAAATTTAATAAAAGTAATGTCAGTGGACAATTTTCAGGAACATTAAAAGATAAACTGCCAGATGGAGAAGGTAAATTTATATCGGATGATGATTGGAAGTATGTAGGAAATTTTAAAGGCGGAAATTTTAAAGGGAAGGGAACTTTAAAAGAATATCCATTAACAATAGAATTTCAAAAAAACAAAATATTGGGATTATATACAGGTGCAACGATAGATGGTTTGCCTGAAGGAGAAGGAACATTTTCTTCAACTGATAAAACTATTAAATTTGATTATTCGGGTGAATGGGAAGAAGGACAAATATCTGGCAAAGGAAAACTAAATTACGATAAATACATTGTCCATTTTTCTGAAGTTGATCGCACAGGTGTGTATGATGGAGAAACTATGAATGGAGAAGCTGAAGGAGAAGGAACATTTTCTTCAAAAAATAGTGAAGATGTAGCATATACATATACAGGAAAATGGAAAGCTGGTTTATTTGATGGTGAAGGAGTTGAAAAATTCGATTCAGATGAATATTGTGTTTGTACTGGAAATTTTGAAAAAGGAGATTTTAAACCAAATAAGTTGCAATGGATTAAATCAAAGGGTGATTTAAAAATAATGAATTTTAGTGTAAATGATAAGTCTGAAAGATTTATTACAAATCATGAAAATGTTTTTCCGACAAAAAAAGAATCCATAGCAGAGAAATATGTTGATTCGGGTATCAATTACAAGAAATTAATAAAATCTCCAGATAAATACGGGAATAAATTTGTAAAAATAAATTCATGGAGAGTATGTCAAATATTTCAGGATGAATTTTGGGGAAGAACAACTACTACTATTTTAGTACAAGATGAATCTTTTGAAAAAGTATATTATATTTTTTATTGGGGAGAACTTAAAGATATTTATGAAAATGATACAATAACTTGTTATGGTCTTCCAATAGATTTTTCTAATTATGAAAATGTTAGTGGTGGCACCACAAATTGTATGGTTATGTTAGGAAGCTATATAACAAAGAATTAAAAAGTTAAAGAAATGGAAAAGTAATCAAATAAAGAAAGAGAGAAAAAGCTATGAAAAGAATAGGAAAAAATCTATTATTTGCTATCGCTATGATATTTACATTATCTATGGTAGCACCAGAAGTTGTACCAATAACAACCGCTACAACAGTAGAAGCGGCATCTGTTAAGCTGAATTATAGTAAGCTTACATTGTATAAAGGACAGAAAAAGCAGTTGAAGCTTAAAGGTACAAAGAAAAAAGCAAAATGGAGCAGTAACAGAAAGACAGTTGTTTCCGTAGACAAGAAGGGTAAAATTACAGCTAAGAAAAAAGGAACAGCGGTCATTACAGCTAAGGTAGGAAAGAAAAAATATAAGTGCAAAGTTACTGTAAAAGTAAAGGCCGCAGTAAAGAAAATAATAGAAGTTAGAAGTATTGATCTTAATAAGAAAGATATAACTTTGACAGTTGGACAGACACAAAAACTTACAGCTAAATTTACTCCAGCGAATGCGACAAATAAAAGTGTACGATGGAGTAGCGATGCTCCGAAAGTTGCAACAGTTGATTCCAATGGTAACGTAAAAGCTGTATCTGAAGGTATAGCTGGTATATGGGTTAATAAAAGTGATAATTATGGATTTGGCGTAGATTATTGCTTAGTGACAGTAAAGAAAGCACCTGATATAATTGCAGAAAACTTCGAATTATTAAAAAGCTATATACTTAATAATGGTATGACGAATTCTAGTGGGAATAAATTTATAAAAATAGTAAATTCAGATGTAAATGGAGCAGATGCTATTGTATATGACGGGGGAGGATTTGAGTTTATTTCAACATATAATTTGAATAATGTAAAGAGTACTATGACAATGTATGTAAAATATCCTAATAAACAAAATCTATATCCAGAGTATATAGTTGTTTTTGAAAAATATGCTGTAGCAGCCAAGGCAACAGCTACATTGAACCCAACTACATATTCCGATTCTAAGAATCTTAGTTTCAATGTTGTAGAATCCACTGGTTATTACAATAATTCTAACATTCAGGAAATAGCAAATTCAAATTTAAAATTAGCTTTTGCAGGTTGGGATATTATAACTGAACGTTCTGTGGGATTATCTTTGGCAGATTTAGGATTTACTTCATATAAGTAATCTGGATATATATTTGTAAATTTAAGGTAAAAAAATTACTTTTCCAATTCAAATAAAAGAGGGTATATCTTTTATAGATATACTCTCTTATTTTCTTGATTATTATTTAACTTTCCCACCAGTAAAATTGCTATATCATCAAGTTAAAGGTAGCAAGCCGATAAAACAACTTGACGGTTTGCGAAATCGACAAACTACCTTTAACAAATTACATAAAGAAGGGAGGTGTAAGCCATGTTCCCTGTCTATAATCCAATAGACGGCTACTGGTATGTTCCTAACTGCGAAATCAGTTTTGTATCTGATTCCGAAGCATGGGAATACATACATAACACCTAACTTCTAAGGGTGTAAAGTGATACACCTTAATTGAATTGTATCACATCTAAAAAGCCCTTGTCAATTCTGGCAAGGGTGAACACCCCAAAACTTGTGTAGTACCTTGAAAAGTGAATATCGGTTTACACCTTTTTCAAAATCCGTTATAATATCATTATAATAATGATAAAGGACGGTGAGAGGATGGAGTACATGACAGGTAAGGAGATTGTAAATTTAATCCAAAAGCTTAGAGAAAAAGGATTAGAAGATAAAGATATACTTGATATTATCGTGTATGTCGAGACACACGACCCAAAGGAAAATGTAATAAGTAACTAATTAACCAGAGTGTAGAATGAGTGTATATTTACAAAAGGACGGTAAAAGAAATGTGTGACTATATGCCAATAAGTGAAAAAGAGTATAATGGTTATCTATTTGACCAATTGACATTACTTGAACGACTAGAGATTGAAGCAAAAAAGGATAATGCAAGCAATGTTTTGAAAGCTATTGACTTTGAAAGAAAAGCGGTAGAGCGTAAGTTATACCAGTCTCCACCGCTTGAAAAATAGTAACTAATTAGAGTGTAAAACTTTATTATATGAGGTGATATAATTGAAAAATAAAAAAGTAGCACGATGGGAAATATTGACTGTGTTCTTATCACTTAAAAAGTTGATAGAGAGTGGAGATAACAAAAAAGCTATAGAATTAATTAATGAGATTGCTTCTGAAACAGAGTAGTAAAGAGTTAGTGTTTTTGTAGAGGTACGAATGAAATAATCACAGTTCGACCCACTTTAAAAATTTAACTTGGAGTGTAGATGGAACACCTATACCCCCTACAGAAAAAATACAACCGCTCTGAAATGTAAACATCCCCCCTATACTGTTTCTTGTCTGCTCCGTTGTGACTGAAACTTAGCAAAACTTAAATACATACCAGAGGAGCGGTCAAGACAGTATCAGGACTTAGGACACCACAAAGGGGAATAACAATGGCATACGTTCCAGAATAAAAGCAAGATGCCTTACAGGCTAACCCTACACCCATAGCAGGGATATAAAAATAACTCCCTGTACAGGATAAACAAACACAAGGAGCGGTACTATATCAGTAACCAGACAATTATTAACTTACAAAGATTTACAATCAAAAAGCAACTCGATAATTACAAAAATTTACAATATTACTTTTCCAATTCAAATAAAGAGGATGTATCTATCACAGGTACACCCTCTTATTTTTTACTTTTCATTCAATATGTATTTTACGGCTTTCTCTGCCTTGCTTGATGCCGACACAACAAATTTTACATCGTTTCTTAAAACCTTTATCCAACTCTGAATATATGCTGTTGAGTTCTTAAATGTTCCTGCGGTTTCAAGTCCAAGTGAGTTCATAATAAAAGCACTTCCCATCTCTGCAACAAGTTCTTCTTTGCTGTAATCTTCACTACCAAATTCTAACAGTTTAATTTCTTGCTTTCTGTCGCATCTATCTTTTGTCATTGTACTGTGCGTTGCTTCGTGAAAAGCTGTACTGTAATACTCATTTACATTTTTAAACTGTTCTAATAAAGGTAAGTGTATCTTATCAGAGGTAGGTGAGTAATAAGCCTTATCACTTATCATATGCTCTAACTTAATACCTTCTCTTGTGATGTAGTCATTCAGTATCTTGTTAGCCTCTTCGATTGGTTCAATCTCCTCATTAAGATCAACTGTTAATGGCTCTACACCTTCGACCTGTGATATATGAAATACATTGTAATATCTTAAAAAAGGTATTAACTTTTCTTCTTTTGTACCGTCTGCCTTTTCTTCTTCAATAGGTAATACTTTCCAAAATGTAATGATTTCTGATTTCTCACCTTTGCGAACCTTACCACCTAAGTTTTTCCATTGGGCGAATGTTGCATACTCACCATCATGCTTTAAAAGTAACTGATTAAGTAATGAATAAGGCTTCTTAGTGATTCTGTTATATGCTCCACTTCTTGCACCGCTCCACGGTTTTTCCCACGGGATGATCCCTTGTTCTAACTGGCTGATGATTCTCTCTGTAACCATTTCGTATATTGATTGTTTCTTCATGCTGAATAACCTCCTTAAATAAGTTTTATTTATTTGTTGAGGTTATTATATACTGTACCCAGTATAAAAATCAATAGGCATAATTAACAATAAATCGTATCAAAATTTAGTAATTATTATACTGTACCCATTATATATTAAAATAAAAAAATACTGCTATACACAGTATAACAGCTTTTAGTTATCTAATTCTTCTATTTCATTTTCTAATAATCTATTAATAAGACCGTTTACAGTCTCTTTATTATCTTGAGCATACTTTTGTATGATTTCTTTATTCCCTTTTTTAACTCTTACTTTAATCTCATCATATGATTTTTCATTATATTTCTTTACAGCCTTTTTCTGTGCTTCGCTATATGCCATTGAGAATCCTCCTCGAATAACTTGATAGTTAATCATATCATTTCTGTATAAAAAAAGCAATACTGTACCCAGTACAAAAATTCACAAAATATACTGGGTACATTTGTTTAAAATGTCAATAGACAATCTACTGTGCCCAGTATATAATAAAGCCATCAACA
>CAVCBH010000011.1:0-2563 GCA_963600375.1 bacterium
CGTCCTTCTGGGCGGCTCTTTTTAGTCAAGGTACGGATGATTACCTGCTTACTTTGGAGTAGAACTGTGTCAGAGAAGAACATAACATTAAAATTGCTATGGTAACATAAAAGACTCCCACATGACATGGAGTGTGTTTCATGGGGAGTCATTTTTGTCTCGTTATGCGGTCTTCTGTACAGCCAGAGCTTTGATTTCTTCTAAGGTCAGGTCTGTAAAAGCGGCAATATCTTCGTAAGTGAGTTTACCGGAAGCCAGCATACGCTTAGCAATTTCAATGCGTTCAGCTTTTCGCATATTTTCCATTTCTCTGCACATAGTCAAAACTCCTTCCTCATCTTCTTTAAAATAACGTACCCTGTCAGCAAGTATTTTATAATACATATCTTTCGGATCAGTACAGGAAAAATCGTGCATTAGTTTTCCGAGTTCGGTTTCATTTTTAATTTGGGAATTTACATAAATAATATGAGCTTCATCACCAAATGGTTCGCCGGTTTCCTGGATGATGCGGTCAATATGATAAATTGGAAGCCCGGCTTTTAATACATCATTTTCGGTAATAAAAATCACATAGGTTTCAGTGAGGGCATCATATTTATCGCCAGCTTCAGTGATATTGGCATCTATAAGACTGCTATTATATCTTGCACGTTTTGCACCGGCACCACGATCACTTCTTTGGATTTCTATATTATAAGTGCGGTTATTGGTATCGACAGCTAATATATCCAGGCGAACAGAACGTCCCTGTAAATTTTTTATATCATATTGTCCCTGCACAGACTGTACTTTAAGGTCATGCCTTTGCAAAATGATTTGAAGTAGAAATTCAGCACATGTCTTATCTTCAAAAACTTTACTCATAAAATCATCGTCTAAAAGACGGAAACCTCTAAGGCGTTGTAGATCTTCTTTATGTTTTTGTTCAAAATCTAGTGTTTCTTTTGTAGTATTCATTGTGAAAACACCACCTGCTTTCCTTTAGAATGGGATATAGTGAACATGAATTTCTATATCATTATTTTAACATGACAAATAGTAATCCTCAATACCTCAATTTTAAAAAGCCAAATGCCCGTGATTGGTGCGAGTTCTGTTGTTACAAAGGATGTTCCGGATTATGCCATTGCAGTCGGAAATCCGGCAAAGATAATCCAAATGCTGGATAAAGAAAAATTAAAAAGCCCCTGCTGATAGAAACAACAGGGGCTGGTCGCTTGGAGTGAAAAAGACCTTCGTTAGCAACGACTTGCTTTATTCGGTTTCCATAGCGTACTGTACAATCATGGGATCATCATATTCCGCCCACATGGAGCGATTTTCATCCAGCGTCTTGAGCTGTTCCATTTCATCGGCAGTCAGCTCAAAATCAAAAATATCCAGATTTTCTTTCATGCGCTCTTTGTGTGTACTCTTCGGGATTACCACAATGCCACGCTGAACATGCTGCCTCAGAGCAATCTGCGCGGGTGTTTTACCGTGGGTGGACGCAATACGCTTTACAATGGGGCTTTCGAGTACTTCTTTTAATCGGTGCTGGGCAAGCGGTCCCCATGCCTCATGCCGGATGTTGTACTTTTCCATCCATTCGTGCAGATCATATTGCTGCCAGAACAGGTGGGTCTCCACCTGGTTAACCGCAGGGAGAATATGGTTAAATGTTGCAATGTCTGCCATACGCTCGGCACTGAAGTTGGAGATGCCAATGGCTCTGATCTTACCTTCGTTATATAAATCCTCAAGAGCGCGATAGGCACCATAATAATCAGACAGGCATTGATGAATCAGTACCAGATCAAGGTAGTCGGTATGGAGTTTACGGAGGGATTCCTCCACAGAGGCCTTTGTCTTTTTATAGCCGAATTCCGTTACCCAAACCTTTGTGGTAAGGAAGATATCCTCGCGGCGAATACCAAGCTCTCGAATGCCTCGTTGAATGCCGTCACCGACTTCTTTTTCGTTGTAGTAAGCCTGTGCGGTGTCAAGCAGCCGATAACCGGTTTCCAGCGCATCGAATACACACCGGGCGGTCTGCTCTGCCGGAATTTCAAAAACGCCGTAGCCGACCATTGGCATTTTAATACCATTGTTTAGAGTCACATAGTTCATACTAACGTCCTCCCTACCAGTCTTTTTTCTCTTTGGAGCAGTCGTGGTTCTGCTTTCGTTCTTCTACCATCTTGGCAAACCACTCTACCATGGCAGGATCATAGTGGGAGAAGAAGGCACTGGTTTTCGTGTCCAGCGCTGCTATGGAAGCCATGTCTTTCTCGGAAAGCGTGAAATCAAATACATTCAGATTTTCCTGCATTCGTTCGATGTGGGTGGATTTCGGAATGATGATCACGCCTCGCTGCAGATGCCAGCGGAGGATGACCTGTGCCGCACTCTTATTATATTTTGCGCCAATTTCATTCAGTACAGGATTTTGGAACATATCGCCTCGTCCTTCACCGAAGGGAGCCCAAGCTTCGATCTGTACATCGTACTTATCCATCCATTTTTTTGCTGCTGCCTGTTGGTTAAAAGGGTGCGTCTCCACCTGATTGACCATTGGGCG
>CAVCBH010000012.1:0-3722 GCA_963600375.1 bacterium
CATTCAGGCGAAATCTCCCGCAAATTGTGATGCACATCTTGCAGAAAGCATTTTCCGAATACGCTCTAGAAAAAACACCGGAACAACAGCAGACAGAGAGAGAGTAGCAACAAGAACAAAAAAGTTGGATAGAAAGCAACAACAAATATGCAAAGTAGTAAGTGAAAACCTGGATAGAACAAACGACATCAGCAAAGAATATCTTCTCTGTGCCATGGAGAATCGTTTTGGAGAACTCTACCATAAACTTCAGGAAGAACTTTATCATGGCAATGTGCCAGAGGATATTTTTCACAGAATTATTCATACAGGGCATAGCTCCGGACTTGATACATTAAATGGATTAGCGGTTGGATTAAAGATGATAAGAATAATAGATTTGGAATAACAGAATAAAGCTAACAGGAACAATGGATTTGAAAGGACAGCCTTAAGCTGATAAAATGATAAATTAGAAACAGCAGAATAATAAAGCAGAGACAATAGGATAAGAATAGCAGGAAAGGATGAAAAAAATGAGCATATGGACTTGGTTGGGAGCTGTTTTCCCGATTTTATTTCTGTTTCTCATGATGAGCGTATTTCACATGAAAACAGAACGCGCGGCATTTCTGGGAATTATCTGTGCAGTAATTTCCGCACTTGTCATCGGAAAATCCACTCCACAGATTGTCACGATGGATTTAGGAAAAGGAGCATTTAGTGCACTCAACATTCTGATTGTAATCTGGCCGGCAGTATTCCTTTATGAAATGATGGAATTTGCCGGTGTATTTCAGTCAATCAAACAAATGTTACAGAAAAAAACACAGGATGAACTGGTAATGATTCTGTTAATCTGCTGGCTCTTTTCAAGCTTTTTGCAGGGAATCACAGGTTTCGGTGTACCGGTTGCCGTCTGTGCCCCAATTTTGATTGCACTTGGTGTCCAACCACTTTGGTCCGTTATCATCACCCTTTTAGGACATGCCTGGGCGAACACTTACGGAACCTTTGCTCTGGCATGGGATGCCCTGATCACGCAGTCAGAAACACAGAAAATATTTGAGACAAAACTGATTGCCGGCATATTACTTCTCGGAGTCAATCTTGCCGGAGCCCTGCTTATTAGCTGGCTTTATGGAAAAGGAAAAGCCCTTCGTCACATCCTGCCATTTCTTCTTATCATCAGTCTCATACAGGGAGGGGGACAGCTTATCGTAAGCTTCACCAATTCCACAATAGCCGCATTCATCCCAACAACACTTGCCCTCGTAGTCGGTTGGCTGCTGCTTGGCACAGGATTCTATACGAAACCCTGGAAGATGGATTCAAAGCTTATGGTAAGAAAGAAAAATGAAGAAATAGAACCTGTAGAAAACAAAGCAGGGAAAACAAATAAAATATCTACAATACAGTGGTTAGAAGACAAGAAAATAAATGAATTGCAACGGGAAAAAACTGTTCATAATCAATTAAATGATCCAGAAATAAAGTCAATCACCAATGGGCAGGCAATATTTCCATTTATCATTTTAGCAGCGATTTCTGTAATTATCCTGCTAATAAAACCAATACATGAAGCAATGAATCAGACCGTATTTGCTCTGTCATTTCCACAGACAAAGACAGGAAAAGGCTTCATCGTAGAAGCAACCGACAGCTATGGGGCAATCCACATATTCACCCATGCGGGATTCGTCCTTTTACTTACCGTAATCATCACACTCCTTTTATACCTGAAAAAAGGATATTTAAACAAAGAGAAAATGCAATCGGTAATCACGGCAACTTTGAAAAAAATCATTCCGACCTCACTCGGAATTTTATTTCTCATTGTAATGTCCCAGGTATTAAAAGGAAGCGGAATCATGCAGCTTATTGCCCAGGGAGTAACGCAGGTGACCGGCAAATATTATAGCTTTGCAGTACCATTTCTTGGTTTATTAGGAGCCTTTGTAACCTCATCAAACACCTCGTCAAATATTCTGCTCGGAAGTTTCCAGAAAACCGCAGCAGACATGATTTCTGTAAATGAAGCGGCAATCCTTGCAGCGCAGACCGCCGGAGGAGCCATCGGTACGGTAGTTGGGCCTTCTACCATTCTTTTAGGAACAACAACTGCGGGATGCGAGGGAAAAGAAGGAGAAGTTTTGCGCTTTATGTTACCGATAGTCCTCGTAGAAGCTGCAATGGCGGGGATAGTGATTACTGTTTTAATTCGTTAAATAGGTGGGAGACACCCTCAAAGAGAGAAGCTGCCCTATATCTGTGACTCTATCACTGTGGGTTGAATGCTCGCTTACACGCTCACATTCAATCCTCGTTCGAAGGCCACAGATATAGGGCAGCTTCTCTCTTTGAGGGTTGTTTCCCTGCCTTTGTTAGCTTTCTAAAGAATTAAATTAAGCAAAAAAATGTGCAAAATGCCCAGCTTATGAAACTTCAAATGTGCGAAGTGTACATTGTAAAAGCACCCACATTTCCTTATAATACAAGACATAGAAATGCTTTCAAAGAAAAAATCCCAATGACGGGTCTTGTACCATCATTGGGATTTTCTCATTTTTAAGCAGGAATAAGAATAACAGGCAGATATCTCAAAGGCGAGAAAACAGGAGATATCTGCCTTTTTTTACCCCATCACATAGCTATTACAAAAGGAGAGATCAAAATGTACGATTTGTTGATTAAAAACGGAAAAATTGTAACTGCTGAATCTGTAACAGAAGGAAATATCGCAGTAAAGAACGGGAAAATCAGTGCAGTTCTTATCAAAGGAGAAGAACCAGAAGCTAAAAAAGTTATCGATGCAGAAGGGAAATATGTATTTCCGGGAGCGATTGACACACACGCACATTTAAATGATCCGGGATATACATGGAGAGAAGATTATGAACATGGAACAGCTGCAGCAGCAGTAGGAGGTTACACAACAATAATCGATATGCCACTCCAAAATGAACCGGCAATGACAACTGCAGAGATTTTTGACAGAAAAGAAAGTATCGTAAGTCCAAATGCTTATGTAGACTACTGTTTCTGGGGTGGACTGATTCCAGATAATTTTGATGATTTAAAAGCACTGGATGAAAAAGGATGTGTTGCATTTAAATCATTTATCGGACCGGTTTCTCCTGATTATTCATCATTAAATTATGGACAGGCTTATGAAGCAATGCAGATTATAGAGTCTTTTGATGGAAGAGCAGGATTTCATTGTGAAGATTATTCCATGATCAAATGGCAGGAACAGCGAATGAAAAAAGAAGGAAGACTTGACTGGCAGGGATTCCTTGATTCCAGACCTGTGGCATCAGAAATGGTCGCTACAGTAGATATGATTGAACTTGCCAAAGCAACAGGCTGTAAGGTACACATTTGCCATGTAAGCAGCCCGGATGTTGCACAGAAAATTAAAGAGGCACAGCAGGAAGGTTACGATATCACAGCAGAAACCTGTTCCCATTATCTGAGCATGACAGATAAAGATGTATTGGAAAATGGTCCACTGTTTAAATGTGCACCTCCGCTTCGTTCACAGGAAGAGGTTGACCGTCTGTGGGGATATGTAGAAGATGGAACCTTCAGTGGAATTGCCAGTGACCATTCTCCTTGTAGCTATGCAGAAAAATATCAAGAGATTCTCGGACAGAAAATTGAAAATGTATTTGATGTATGGGGCGGTATCAGCGGAATCCAGAGTGGTGTGCAGGTATCTTTCTATGAAGGATGTGTAAAGA
>CAVCBH010000013.1:0-14946 GCA_963600375.1 bacterium
TTATTAGATAGTAATTTGTTGTAAACAAAACGGACGCTCCAAAAGGGAGAAGCCAGCCTGTATTTGTGGCCTTAGAGAGAGGATTAGATGTGAGCCGGGAGGCGAACATTCAACTCACAGTGATAAAGTCACAAATACAGGCTGGCTTCTCCCTTTTGGAGCCTCTGTTCTGTTTGCCTGTGTTAAATGTCCGCTAACAGTAAAAGTTCGTAAAATTTATTGTTTTATCTGTAAAGAAAAATTTGGTATAATAAATAGATTGAGAGTCTTAAAATACAAGGGACTTTTGTAGGATGTTGTTACTGGTATTTTTGGAAGAGGCAAAGTATAAAGTGACTTTGAGAAAGGACTGGAAAGATGAAAAAAAAGATGCTCGCAAGAATAACGGGGGTCGTGTTTGCGTTTATTATGGTAGTAACTGCAAATCTCCCTGTTTATGCTAAGGAGAATGGGGATAAGGCAAATAGTTTCCGTTATGAGAATGGTAAGGATATTGTACAGGTACAACCGTTTGCAGATATTTATCCGAATGCATGGAAAAAAGTTGCCGGAAAGTGTCGCAGCAGTAATGGTTCGATTATTCAGGGTGCAATAGCAAGAGGAATTGATGTGAGTCATAATCAGGGGGTGATTGACTGGAAGAAGGTGAAGGCAGATGGTATTGATTTCGCAATTATCCGTTGTGGCTATGGAATGAATCAGTTAAATCAGGACGACAGACAGTGGCTTAATAATGTGTTAGAATGCGAGAAATATGGAATTCCATACGGAGCATATTTATATTCTTATGCGGATACCGTAGCCAAGGCAAAGAGCGAGGCGGCTCATGTACTTCGTCTGGTAAGAGGACATAAGATTACCTATCCGATTTATTATGATTTAGAGGATGATTCTATTTTAGAACATACCAATGCCGCACAGCGCCGTAAGATCATAGAGACATTCACGGGAATAATCAGAAAAGCGGGGTATGCTACAGGGGTATTTGCATCAAAGAACTGGTTTGAGAGAGAACTTCCAGAAGCTTCCTTTGCTAACTGTGATAAATGGGTGGCACAATGGAATACAAAGTGTACATATCAGGGAAGTTATCAGATATGGCAGTCCACAAAAAACGGAACTGTATCAGGAATCAACGGACTTGTAGATATGGATTTTCTCATGCTTCCAGCAGCAAAGATTACCGTAAAGTCCCCAGCAAAGAAGAAAGTAAAGATTACCTGGAATCAAAAAGGAAACGGAATCAAAACACAGGTATTCTATTCCACCAGGAAAAATAAAGGCTACCAAAAAATAGCCACAGTGAATTCCGTAAAAGGAAAAGCCGTTATAAAAAAGAAGTTGAAATCAAAAAAGAAATATTATTTTAAAATTCGAACCGTAAAAACGATAAACGGACGCACCTATTATAGCGCCTGCTCGACTCCAAAGAAAATAACGGTGAAATAACTTCTTTCTTCTTGGTCATCTGTTCCATCTGTCTGCCAGCAAAATTAAATAGTAACGTAGTTTACAATTCACCACCCCTTATGATATAGTATAATCGTTTGATTACAGGCGGATGAGAGGATTGATATACTATGAGAAAGATTATGTTTATTGGACGGAGTGAAGCAGGGAAAACAACTTTGTCCCAGGCGATGAAGGGAAATACGATCACATACCATAAAACACAATATGTAAATCATTATGATGTTATTATTGATACACCAGGAGAATATCTCCAGTCAAAGAACCTGATTTCTGCGCTGGCTGTTTTTACAGCAGAGGCAGATGTTATCGGACTCTTGATGGATGCGACCGAGCCATTTTCTCTGTATTCACCAAATCTTACACCAGTCTGTAACCGGGAAGTTGTAGGTGTTGTAACGAAGATTGACCATTGGGCTGCACAGCCGGCACAGGCAGCAGCATGGCTTGAATTAGCAGGATGTAAGAAGATTTTTTATACGAGTGCGTATACTGGAGAGGGAATCGCAGATATTCTTTCTTATCTGAAGGAGGAAAGAGATACACTCCCATGGGAAGAAGTGAAGTCAAAATATGACGAACTTGGTTTTGGTGTCGGGGAGGATGCAAAGGATCAGAATCGTTTTCATAATATCTGATAAAAAGTGGTGGATTATTTACAGGGTTTGTTCTATAATGAATACAGAAATTATTTTAAATAAACGGGAGGTTTACGATGAGAGGTTATGAAGCAGCACAGATTTTAAAGGAGAAGGGCATTACCGTAGAAGATGTTGCAGAGGAGATTACGTATCGTAAAGAAACGAATGCTTTCAGTAATAATCCAAAGAACGAGGCATTTATGAATATGACACTGAATGAACTTGTAAGAATTAAAGAGATGTGGAATATCTAATCAGGTAAATGAATAAGGAAGAAAGAGCTGTCCCTGTATGGACGGCTTTTTTCTGTTCCATATAGATTAAAAAGCTAAAGGAGACAAAGATGAGACTAGGTTCAGGTACGTATAAAGAAATAGCCAGGGATGCGCTGAAGGGGAACTGGATCAAAGCGGCAGTAGCAGGATTAATTGCCAGCTGGCTTGGTGTTTTTTCTTCCTCTTTATTGTTTATTGCGGGATATGCGCTGGTAGTCGTTGCCTTAATTTATTTTCTGGAATTCCTTCCGGGATTTTACCCGATTTTATTTCTTGGAACGACAATAATTGCATTAATTTATTTTTTTATTGGAGGCATTGTCCGCCTTGGGTATATTGATTTTAATCTGGCGATGTTAGACAGGAGAAAGAACAGGATTTCCCACCTGATAGGCAAAATGTCAGATTGGTGGCGAGTGCTTTGTTCCAAGATTACGATGTTTTTTGCCTTGTCACTGGGATATATTCTTTTTATTATACCAGGAGTTATTGTAAAGTATTCTTATGCGATGGTTCCCTATATTCTGGAAGAGAGAAAAGACTTTTCGGTAAGAGAAGCATTTCGGGCTTCTAAACAGATTATGAAAGGACATAAGTGGGAATTTTTCTGTTTGAGATTTAGTTTTATTGGGTGGTATATTCTTGGAATTTTAACGATTGGAATTGGTTTTATTTTTATCAATCCATATCGTTACGCGTCCGAAGCTGCCTTTTATAATGAAATATCTGGTAGAGCCGAAGCATATTATGGTAGAAAAGAGACCAGATAATAGTAAAAAGATAACAGAGGAAGGCAGAGGGAGAACAAAAATCTTTCTTGCGTGACGGGAAGTATTTTGTTAAAATATGAGAAGTTTATTACAGGATACGAAAAGGAAGGAAGAAAGATAATGGAAATTTTAGGAAAAGCGCTTTCTGAGAAGACAGCAGCTATTTATAAAAATATTACAGAAGGCTTGATTTATCCGGTTAAAATCGTAAAGTTAGACCCGGAGAATGAAGAAGATTGCAGCCGTCCAGTTGCCATGGATACGGGAAAGAAAGAATTTATTGTTAAGGTAGACAATACTTTAGCAGATCACCTCTTTGAAAATGCGCTGATTCGTGATATTATTTATTGTCAGCAGATGAGCAACAACGCACCAGTATTAAGTGCCAAGAGTCAGAATGACATTGATGCTTTTCAGGTTGCCATGATGATCAGTTCTATTATTATGGATATTGATGTAGAGAACAAACTGAAAAGCTATGATATGCACATTGATGATATTGATACGATGCGTTTAAGTGATTTATATGCATTTTTGAAGTCAGGAATGGCAGACTTTAACAGAGAATTATACAATGTTTTTACCGGTCTTCAGATTACGCTGTTATATTTTACAACATCAAAGCGTAGTAACATAGAAGAGATTATCGAAACATTCTATCTTTCCGATAAGAATGCAATGGATGCGATTGATAAATATGTAGATATTATTGATCGCTATGGAGTAGATGATAATCGTTCTATGATGCGTTGTATGAGAAAACTTGCAATTGCCTGTGGAATGAAGGGCAGATTGCTACTTGAATATGAAGGCAAAGTAACAGAAGTTTAGATGATATGAATCCTGTAGCTGTTCTGACAAGTGATATGATTCCTGACAGAAGCTACAGGATTTTTTGTAACTGTTGATGATCAAGTATTTTGTGGCAGGATGAGAAACCTGCCTGCATAAAGAGGAGTATGGACAGGACGAATTAGAATGAATATAAGAAACTATTTAGAAAATCACAGACTATTAACAGATGGAGCCATGGGAACGTATTTTGATTCTGTAGGGAGTGAGAGTTATGTCTGCTCTGAGGAAGCCAACATTACAAATCCGATGTTGGTGTGTGAAATTCACAGACAGTACGTGAAAAATGGGGCACAGCTTTTAAGAAGCAATACTTTTTTGGCAAACAGAGAAACTTTCCTGACTTTAAAGCAAAAAGAGTCAGAAGCATTTGAAAAAACTGATTTTAAACAGTTTGTAACGGCAGGATATCGTCTGGCACAGGAGGCAGCGAAGGAAGCCTGTACGAAAGAATATCCAGTTTTCCCTGCAGCAGATATCGGACCGATTTTGGAGGCTCGCGATAGTGAAGAGACAGATATCTTACAGCAATATTATGAATTGTGTGATATTTTCTCAGAGGCAGGCGCAAGGATTTTTGTATTAGAAACTTTTCCAGATACGCAGTATGTATTAAAGATGGCAGAATATATCAGAAAGAGTATGCCAGATGCATTTATTATCGGACAGTTTTCTCTGACTCCTACAGGATACAGCCGAACCGGTTTTCATTATAAGACCATTTTACAGGAAGCCGTGCAGAGTGGTCTTCTTGATGGGGCTGGCTTAAACTGTGGTGTTGGTGCAGCACATATGAAAAAGTTTTTAAAGGCCTATATTGAGGAATTTGGTATACCGGATGATATGGTTCTTACTGCTTTGCCAAACTGTGGATATCCGCAGATTGTAAGAGGACGCGCCGTATATTCAGATAGTGTTACATATTTTGGAGAAAAGATTTCTGAGATTTCTGAGTTAGGAGTGGAAGTCCTTGGTGGATGCTGTGGTACAACACCAGATTATATAGGAGAAATATACAGAACACTGTTTCGGGCAGATCAAGCAAATTTCCGGGAAGCTCCGGTAAAGATTGTCTGGGGGGATGTAACAAAGAGAGTACAGAAACGAAAAGAGCAGGAACTTCATATAAAGCAGGTAAATGGTGTAAAAGACGTAGAGGAAAAACAGGTAGTAAATACGTTTCGCAGGAAGCTTGAGACAGGTGAGCTCGTCTGTGCAGTAGAATTAGATCCTCCATTTGATGTAGATGATACCAAATTGATGAATGGAGCAAAGACTCTTCTTTCTACGAAGGCAGATATCATTACTATTGCTGATTCTCCGCTTGCACGTTCAAGAGCAGATGCAGCTTTAATGGCTTCTAAAATAAAAATGCAGACAGGAATGGATGTTATGCCCCATCTTGCTTGTCGAGACAAAAACCGGATCGCAATACGAAGTGGACTGCTTGGAAGTTATGCCAATGGCATCCGCAATTATTTATTTGTTACAGGAGATCCGGTAGCGAGAGAAGACAGAGAATTTACAAAAAGTGTATTTGATTTTAACTCCATTCGTCTGATGAAGTTCGCGCAGAGTATGAATCAGGAAGTATTTAAGCAGGATACAATTTTTTACGGGGGAGCATTGAATCAGAATGGAGCAAGTCCGGAGAACATCGCAGGCAGGATGTGCAGGAAAATAGAGGCAGGATGCAGTTATTTCCTTACACAGCCGATTTATGACGAAGAAGGAATAGAACGTCTTGCCTTTTTAAAAGAAAGAACCGGAGCAAAGATTCTGATTGGAATTATGCCACTTGTCAGCAGAAGAAATGCACTTTTTATCAAAAATGAAATGCCGGGCATCCATGTGCCGCAGCATGTTGTTGACAAATATAAAGAAGGCGCATCCAGAGAAGAATTTGAGGAAGCAGCAGTTACTATTTCAAGAGAAATTATTGAGATGGGAAAAGGTATCGGGGCAGGATTTTATTTTATGACACCATTTAACAGAGTTTCACTTGTGAAATCTATATTGGAATATGTATGATAATGGGAATGTAATAAAAGACGAGAGTATATTGAAAAAGCTTTAGGAAAATAAGAATAGATTATCCGTTTGGGAAATTTTGAGATGAATTAATAAAAAATAAGATAAATAAAGCAAAGGAAAGAACAGAACATGAAGACAGAAGAACTTTATACAATGATACAGCAAAAACCCATTATTTTAGATGGAGCTACTGGTTCTAATCTTCAGAAAGTGGGAATGCAGCCGGGGGTATGTCCGGAAGAATGGATTCTTGAAAATGAAGAGAAACTGATTGCGCTGCAGCAGGCCTTTGTTGAGGCAGGAACCAATATTTTATATACGCCGACATTTTCAGGAAACCGTGTGAAATTAGAAGAATACGGTCTTGCAGATCGAGCAGAAGAAATTAATAAAAGATTAGTTGGGCTAAGCAAAAAAGCGGCCGGAGGTAAGGCGCTTGTTGCCGGAGACATGACAATGACAGGAGTTGCCTTAGAACCTGTTGGTCCAATGAAGCTAGAAGATTTGATTAATATTTATAAAGAGCAGGCGAGATACTTATTAGAAGCAGGTGTTGATCTGTTTGTTGTTGAGACGATGATGAGTCTTGCAGAAACAAGAGCAGCGGTTATTGCAATTAAAGAAACTTGCGATCTTCCTGTTATTGCTTCTCTTACTTTCCAGGAAGATGGAAGAACATTATATGGAACAGATCCAGTAACTGCCGTTGTTGTTTTACAGAGCATTGGAGCAGATGTCATTGGTGTAAACTGCTCTACCGGACCAGAGGAAATGATTCCGGTTATTCGTAAAATGAAAGAATATGCAGAAGTTCCAATCCTTGCAAAGCCAAATGCCGGCCTTCCTGTTTTAGAGGATGGGGTTACTGTATATCCAATGCTTCCGGAAGAATTTGCATCCTGGGGACCTGCGTTTATTGAAGCTGGTGCCGGACTTATTGGTGGTTGTTGTGGTTCTACACCGGAACATATCAGACAATTGACACAAAAAGTTTGTGATCTTCCTACGAAGCCACCATGTAACGAACATCCAATCATGCTTGCTTCCGAGAGAAAGAGCCAGGAAATCCTTCTTGACGGAAAGTTCCTTGTAATTGGAGAACGTATTAATCCGACTGGTAAGAAAAAGCTGCAGGAAGAACTTCGCGCCGGTAAGCTTGACCTTGTAGAAGAGATGGCCGAGCAGCAGGAAGAGATGGGCGCACATATTCTTGATATTAACATGGGAACAAACGGAATCGATGAAAAAGAAATGATGTTAAAGACTATTTCTAAAGTAACAATGGTATCAAGCCTTCCTCTTTGTCTTGATACGAGTTATGTTGAAGTTATGGAAGCAGCACTTCGCGCTTATCCGGGACGTGCGTTAATTAACTCAATTTCCATGGAAAAAGAAAAGATTGAAAAGCTTCTTCCTCTTGCGAAAAAGTACGGAGCAATGTTTATTCTTCTTCCACTTTCTGACGAGGGACTGCCAAAAAGCTTAGAGGAGAAAAAAGAAATTATCCGTGAAATTTTGCGAAAAGCAAAAGAACTTGGAATTTCTAAAAATCAGATTATCGTAGATGGTTTAGTTGCGACCGTAGGTGCAAATAAAAACGCAGCGTTAGAAACGATAGAGACAATTCGTTACTGTAAAGAGGAACTTGGACTTTGTACCACAATGGGACTTTCTAATATTTCTTTTGGATTGCCGGAAAGACCATATGTTAATGGTGCATTTGCGGCAATGGCGATTGCGAGTGGACTTACAATGGCAATTGCGAATCCATCCAATCAGCTTTTAATGGGAATTTCGTTTGCTTCAGATTTACTTCGTAATAAAGAGGGTTCAGATATTGCTTATATTGAACAGATTCAGCGAATGGTCCCCCTGAAAGAGGCCGCACTTGTTAAAGCAGCAAAGGCGGCAGGAGACGGAAAGACCCAGAAAAGTCAAAAGGAGGCAGGAACACAAGAAGCAGGTTCCGATAAAAAGAAAAATCCTGTGTTTGAAGCCGTTTTAAAAGGCAATAAAGATGGAATTGTTGAGATTGTAAAAAAAGAAATCGCGAAAGGTATAAAGCCGGGGGTGATTCTTGATGATATTTTAATTCCTGCAATCAATGAAGTAGGTGTTTTATTTGATAAACAGAAATATTTCCTGCCACAGCTTATTTCAAGTGCAAATACAATGGAGCAGGCTGTGGAATACTTAGAGCCACTTTTAAAAGAAGGTGGAAGCCAGGAAAAAATGCCGACCATCATTATTGCGACCGTAGAGGGAGACATTCATGACATCGGAAAAAACCTGGTTGCTCTGATGCTCCGTAACTATGGTTATGAAGTGATTGACCTTGGGAAAGATGTTCCTGCTGATGAAATTATTACGGCAGCAAAGGAACATGATGCATCCATCATTGTATTATCTGCACTTATGACAACGACAATGATGCGGATGAAAGACACCATTGCCTTAAAGAAAAAGGAAAATCTTGATATAAAAGTAATGATTGGTGGAGCAGTAACAACGCAGAGTTTTGCCGATGAAATCGGTGCGGATGGTTATTCAAAAGATGCGGCAGATGCAGTTCGACTTGCCAAAAGGCTTTTAGCAGAGTAAAATATCTATAAAACTGTTATCTTTATTATGAGATTGGAATGGAGTAACAGGAAAAGATAAAGGGAGGTACGAATGAGCGAACAAAGAAAGATTGATGTGATTATTCCAACATATCATCCCGATGAAAAGTTAGAAAAGTGTCTTCGTATGTTAAAAAGGCAGACAGTCCAGCCGCAGAAAATTCTTTTAATCAATACAGAGGAAGAATTTTTTCACAGTAAGGTATTTCCAACGATAAAGCAAGGTGAGATTGTTCATATTACAAAGCCGGAATTTGACCATGGTGGTACGAGAAACCGTGCGGCAGCCATGTGTGATGGCGATGTTATGATTTTACTGACACAGGATGCGATTCCAGCGGATGAACATCTGATTGAAAACCTGATCAAGCCATTTGAAGATGAGGAAGTCTGTGCGACCTATGGAAGACAGATGGCAGATAAAAAGGATAACCCGATTGAGGCATATACAAGGATTTTTAATTATCCGAAGGAAAGCAGGGTCAAGAGTAAGGAAGACTTATCGAAGTTGGGGATCAAGACATTTTTCTGTTCGAATGTCTGCGCGGCATATCGTAAATCAGAATATGATGCATTAGGAGGATTCCCACTGCACACGATATTTAATGAAGATATGATTTTTGCTTCTCGTTTAATTGAAGCAGGAAAGAAGATTGTCTATGTGGCCGATGCGAAGGTATGGCACTGGCATAATTATACAGCGAAGGATCAGTTAAAGAGAAACTTTGACTTAGCAGTATCGCAAGTGGATGCCGGTGGACTTTTTACCCAGGTAAAGTCGGAATCTGAGGGGATTCGTCTTGTGAAGATGACATTAAGACATTTTATTAAAAAAGGACAGTTTAGCTATATTCCAAAGATTATCACTCAAAATGGTGCGAAATATATCGGATATCGCCTTGGAAAAAGCTACAAAAAGCTCCCGAAAAAGTGGATTCTTAAGATTTCTCTTAATCCGTGGTACTGGAAATGAAAACGAACTTTAAGAAATTTTAACTTGCAATAGAGAAAAAATTAGTATAATGTATAAAAAGAGTTTTTTGTACAGGAGGTTTTAAAGTTTGAAAGACACAAATATAGACGAAAAAAAAGTGAAGAAAGCAAAAAAAGCTCGCAAAAAGGGAAGAAAGGGTCGAATCGTAGCACAGGTTCTCATGTGTTTCCTGCTTACGGTAGCTTTTGTCGCATCAGCAGCGGGCGGAGCGGTAGCAGCGTATTATAAAGCAGCAACCAACACCATCACGACAGATACGAAGACCGCATTAAAGAATGCAGATGTTGTGGATGCAGATCTTGAATACGATCAGGACGTAGTAAATATTCTTCTGATTGGATGTGATAAGCGTTCTGATGAGACAGAAGCCGGTCGTTCGGATTCTACAATGATTGCTACGATTGATCTAAAGAATGGTAAGTTAAAACTGACTTCGCTCATGAGAGATATGTATATTGATATCCCTGGCTATGGCTATCATAAGTTTAATGCAGCATATTCCTACGGCGGTGTACAGCTTGAATATGAGACGATTGCTGAAAACTTTGGAATTAAGCTTGATGGTTATGTAGAAGTAGATATGGAAGCGTTCCGTGAAGTTGTTGACCTGATCGGTGGTGTGCCAATGGCACTGACAGAGGCAGAGGCCTACTTCTTAAAAACAGCCTATGTGAACTCCAAACATGGAGAGAAGAACGTAAAGGCCGGAGAGAATATGTTAACTCCATATCAGGCATTGGCATATTGTCGAATCCGTCAGGATGTTACGGGCGAATTTGGCCGTACTGACCGTCAGCGTAAGATTCTTATCTCTGTATTTAATGAGTTAAAGGGCGAAGATATCATGACGATTACTAATATCTGCATGAAGGCGCTTAAGTATGTAACAACAGACCTTACAGAGAAACAGATTCGAAGTCTGTTAACATCTGTTATTACCATGGGAGCGACTGAAGTAGAACAGCTTCGTATTCCGTATGAAGGTTCTTATACAGAGGGACGTTTAAGTGGAAACGGTGCATGGGTAATGCAGGTAGATTATGAAGCCAATAAAAAGGCATTACAGTACTTTGTCTTTGGTATTGGAGAAGATCCGGGAATTAATGATTCTTATGGTATTGGAAACGATAAATTTATAAAAGGATACTATCCGGAAAAGACGGAAGGTATCTCTACATACTAATGTTTGTGGAGGAGGAATTGTATGAGACAGATAGTATTATCTCTTTTAGTAGATAATAATCCAGGAGTGTTAGCAAGGGTTGCGGCATTATTCAGCCGTCGTGGTTATAATATTGACAGTATTACTGCCGGAATTACGAATGATCCAAAGTATACTCGTATCACGGTAGCCGTAAGTGGAGATAATCAGATTCTTGAGCAGATTCGTAATCAGATTGCCAAGTTAGTAGAGGTTCGTAAGATTGTAGAACTTGAGAATAATCATTCGGTATGTCGTGAACTTGTACTTGTAAAGGTAATGGCAGATAAGAAGGAGAAACAGGAGATTATCGCGATTGCCGATATATTCCGTGCAAAGGTTGTTGATGTGGCAGCCAACTCTCTTATGATTGAGCTTACCGGTAATCAGAATAAGTTAGATGCCTTTTTAAATCTTATGGCAGATTTTGAAGTACTTGAGATGGTTCGTACTGGAATTACAGGACTTGGAAGAGGCGTAAGTACATTAAATTAATTCTAAGCGTAACATTATAATAGTATAGCGCATTAAGAAGGGATGTCTAAATATCCCTTCTTTTTTTTGGGAAAAAAGGCGATATTTTTTTGACAAATGAAGGCAAATGGATAATCTGATTCATTTTTGTGAAAGTTTTTTTAAAAATAATCAAATATACCTTGATTTCTGAAATAAAGAGGAGTATTATAACGATTGAAATTCTTATCAGAAGAGATGGAATCAATTTTGATAATTGAATACATTTATTTTTTTAATTTTTACAGGAGGAAACAAAAATGGCAGCAAAAATTTTTTATCAGGAAGATTGTGATTTATCTTTATTAGATGGGAAAAAAATTGCGATTATTGGATATGGTAGTCAGGGACATGCTCATGCATTAAACTTAAAAGAATCTGGTTGTGACGTTATCATTGGTCTTTATGAAGGAAGTAAATCCTGGGCTAAAGCTGAAAAGCAGGGATTAAAAGTTTATACAGCAGCAGAAGCAGCAAAACAGGCAGATATCATCATGATTTTGATCAACGATGAGAAACAGGCACAGCTTTACAAAGAAAGCATTGAACCAAACCTTGAAGAAGGTAACATGTTAATGTTCGCTCATGGTTTCAACATTCACTTTGGATGTATCGTACCACCTGCAAATGTTGACGTAACAATGATTGCTCCTAAGGCTCCAGGTCATACAGTACGTTCTGAGTACTTAGCAGGAAAAGGAACACCTTGTCTTGTTGCTGTAGAGCAGGATTACACAGGAAAAGCTCAGGAACTTGCATTAGCTTATGGTGCTGGTATCGGTGGAGCTAGAGCTGGTATCCTTGAAACAACATTCAGAACAGAGACAGAAACTGACTTATTCGGTGAGCAGGCTGTACTTTGTGGTGGTGTTTGTGCACTTATGCAGGCTGGTTTCGAAACACTTTGCGAAGCTGGTTATGACCCACGTAACGCATACTTCGAATGTATTCATGAGATGAAGTTAATCGTAGACTTAATCTACCAGTCAGGTTTCGCTGGAATGAGATACTCTATCTCCAACACTGCTGAATATGGTGACTACATCACAGGACCTAAGATTGTAACAGCAGAGACAAAGAAAGCTATGAAACAGGTACTTTCCGATATCCAGGATGGTACATTCGCAAAAGACTTCTTACTTGACATGTCTGATGCTGGATCTCAGGTACACTTCAAAGCTATGAGAAAACTCGCTTCTGAGCATCCATCAGAAAAAGTTGGTGCAGAGATTCGTAAACTCTATAGCTGGAGTGATGAAGATCAGTTAATCAACAACTAATTTTTGAACATATTTCAAAAGCCCTAAAGTCGCTTAAATAGTGGCTCTAGGGCTTTTTTCTTTTTCTAAGAAGTACTAAAAAGGTACTATTTTATTTCGTTTCTTTAAATAATTGCTCTAATTTTGCTACCAGTTCCTCTTGTTTGGAAGGGAACAGGTGGGAATAGGTCTTGAGTGTGATAGACGGGTCTTCATGTCCTAACCTTTCGGAAATAAGCAGAACAGGGAAACCTAAATCAATCAATAGTGATGCATGAGAGTGCCGCAGATCATGCAGACGTATATCCTTTACTCCTGAAAGTTTTATATGCTCTTTGAAAGAAAAGAAATACACCGTTTTAGCTGCCGGGAACACTCTTGTATCAGGAGCAGGTTTATAATACCGCTCTATATGCCTTTTTAACAGCTCACAAAGGAAATTAGGTATTAATATATCCCTTATGCCTTTGGGTGTCTTAGGAGCGGTTATAACAGCGGTATGACCGTTATTCATGGAATACGTTTTATTGACATGAATTATATTGTTATCTAAGTCTATATCAGCAATAGTCAACGCTCTAACCTCTCCAATACGCATCCCGGTATAATATAGTGTCATGAATAATGGATAAGTAGGGTCTGACTCGTCAAAGGTTGATATGAAGCGGTCAAATTCTTCTTTCGTCCAGAAGTTAACTGTTTTCTTAACCTTTCCAATGATGTTTCCGGCAGTATGGCAAGGATTAGCAGAAAGACTATAAAAGCGTACTGCAAAGTTGAAGATACTTGATAATTCATTCCATATGGTTTTCATATAACCGGGACTCAACGGTGTACCTTTCTTTGTGCAGCTCTCTTTTAGTGTTCCCTGCCATTGTCTTATATCAGTTGGGCTTATATCGTTTACAGCTTTATTTTGGAAATATGGCAGAATCCACGCTTCAATACGGTTTTTCTTGGTATAGTAAGTGGTATATTTTGCGTGTTGCTTTCTATCAGCAAGATACAGTTCTACCAAAGAAGAGAAAGTCATGTCAGGGTCACCTGCTAACTTCTCTAAAAAAGACCGCTCCCATTCTAAAGCGTCTTTCTTGCGCTCAAATCCGCTTTTTTTCTTTTGCTTGCGGTTTCCCTGCCAATCCTTATAATAAAATTTGCAATACCATTTCTTGGTTTTATCGTTATAGTATGCAGGCATGTAATTATCATTCCTTTCTTATAGGCGGTCAGCAGTATGGGAATGGGTGAAATACCTGTTTGACAATAGGAGCGGCATAGAATATAATATACTTAACAAGACAGCCGGAAGGTGTCGCACCACCTGCCCCGGCAAATAAGTGTTAAACTAAAAGATAGCCGCCGACTTTCGCAGGGTCAGGACGGCTATTTTTTATGTATATTAATAGCTAGTGTGATTACAGCACATAACATTATCGTATAGGTGAATAAGTCCGTATATGTAACCATATGTATCACCCCTTCCGCAAGACTCGGAACAGGTGAAGCCGTCCCCCGGCTGCCCAATTAAGTATATTATATTTTTGGTATGCAGTTTTTTATTTGTTAGTATTTTTCCAGAATTTAAATTCTATAAAGTCTTTAATGTCCTCTTGTAGTTGGCTGTAGTCATTTTCCTCTAAAATAATTTTCTCATTATCTTTGATTAATTCATAACTTACAGTTTCCATTTCTATAAATTCTTGTCCGTTATGCCATTCTTTAGCGTATTCAGGTATTTGGTCAATAATATCCGCTTTATTCAATGTAACAGGGATAGAAACACTATTTATTAAATACCCCAATGAGTTGAGATAATTTTCAAAAGCCTTATATTGGTTATCAAGTAAACTAATATCTACATCCATTAAGAGAGAGGGTGAAATTTTTAGACTTGTGGCAATGCTTTTTAATTTATCTGAATTAGGTATTCTTTTTTCGTTTTCATACTGTCTGAGGGTAATTTCAGCAATACCTGATTCTGCCGCAAGTTGTTTTTGGGTTAGTCCTGCCGCTTTCCGGTAGGCTCTGATGCGCTTTCCTATACTCATTTTTTCATCTCCTTTAAGCTATATCATAACATAACAATTTAGATTTGAATAGATTCAAATGAATATAAAAAATACTATTGACAGATTCAAACGAATATATTATTATAATAACAGATTCAAACGAATCGGTCAATGAGAAAGGAGATGAAATAAATGATTTTAAGCAAACAGAAGATTGATATTGCAATGGCTAATCATTGTATGACTTCTAATGAGCTACAGGAAAAATCCACGTTACCACGAGGTACGTTTTTAAAAGTGATTTGTG
>CAVCBH010000014.1:0-11025 GCA_963600375.1 bacterium
AGTGAATTTTTTCTCTTTTACCTCTTGACAAAAGTCACTTCATAACAGAGCGAGGCTTGAATGTGAGCCTTTAAGCGAACATTCAACCCACAGTGATAGAGTCACAAATATAGGGTAGTGGCTCTCTTTGGTAGCGTCTATTTTGCCTGCGGCAAATCAGTATTTCATTGATTTTTTACCTTAGCAGGTGTATAAATAACTTATACTATGCGATTCGAATTAGGAGGTATCGGTATGACATACGAAGAGGTAATGAAAAAAGCAAAATCAGAGATTGGACCATACTGTAAAGTTTGTCCACAGTGCAACGGAAGAGCCTGCAAAAACCAGATGCCAGGGCCAGGTGCAAAAGGCGTAGGTGATGTTGCGATGCGAAATTATGATGCATGGAAAGATGTCCGAATTAATATGGATACTATTTGCGAGAATGTAACACCAGACACAAGTATTGAACTATTCGAAGAAAAGTTTGCCTATCCATTTTTTGCTGGTCCTGTTGGAGCAATGAAGCTTCATTATGGAGATAAATATGACGATTTAGCATATAATGATATTTTAGTTTCTGCCTGTGCAGCCAATGGAATTGCAGCATTTACAGGAGATGGCACGAATCCGGATGTGTTCAAGGCGGCGACAGCAGCGATTAAGAAGAATCATGGTCAGGGAATCCCAACAGTTAAGCCATGGAATATCGAGACAATCCGTGAGAAGATGGATATGGTTCAGGATTGTGGCGCAAAGATGGTTGCGATGGATATTGATGCAGCCGGACTTCCATTCCTTAAAAATCTTGACCCGCCAGCAGGAAGTAAGACTGTAGAACAGCTTGGAGAGATTGTTAATGCAGCAGGAATTCCATTTATTGTAAAAGGAATTATGACAGTAGCCGGAGCGAAGAAAGCATTTGATGCCGGAGCAAGTGCAATCGTAGTTTCTAACCACGGCGGAAGAGTACTTGATCAGACACCGGCAACAGCAGAAGTTTTAGAGAGAATTGTAGAGTGGAATCAGGGACGTATGAAGATATTTGTCGATGGCGGTATCCGTCAGGGAACTGATATTTTCAAGGCATTAGCCATGGGAGCAGATGCCGTACTTATTGCCCGCCCATTTGTACAGGCTGTTTACGGTGGAGCAGAAGAAGGTGTAAAATTGTACATCGAAAAACTTGCCGCAGAACTTTCTGATACAATGGCGATGTGCGGAGCAGCGTCAATCAGGGATATCAATCGTAGCATGCTGTATCATCCAATGTAGATCCAATTAAAAGTATAGTTGCCCTGAATCAACGACTCGAAGAGTCGGAAATCAGATGCTCGGTAATTCATTGCCGAGTACTTCACGAAGATAAGGAATATAAAAACATGAATAAAAAAGACACCGTGGTATTTGACCTTGATGGAACTTTACTTGATACATTAGAAGACTTGAAAAACAGTGTAAATTATGTAATGACACAATGCGGATATCCAGAGCATACTTTAGATGAAGTGCGAAGATATGTTGGAAACGGAATTTTGCTATTAATGCAGAGAGCCATTCCGGGAGGAAAAGATGATCCAAACTTTGATAAGGCATTTACTTTATTTAAAGAACATTATGGAAAGCACTGTAACGATACAACAAAACCTTACGATGGTATTATGGAATTGCTTCACACCTTAAAAGAAAATAATATCAAGATCGCAATCGTTTCCAATAAAGCCGATTTTGCAGTAAAAGAATTAAATACAATCTATTTTAAAGATGTAATTCCTGTCGCAATCGGAGAAAAAGAAAGCGAAGGGATACGCAAGAAACCAGCACCAGATACGGTAATCGAAGCATTAAAGCAGCTTGGAAGTACCGCTGAGAATACTGTTTATATCGGAGATTCTGATGTAGATATTGAAACAGCAAGAAACAGTGGCATGGATGAAATTTTGTGCGACTGGGGCTTTAGGGGTGAAGAATTCTTAAAACAACATGGAGCTAAGATCATAATCAAAAAGCCAGAGGAAATCCTGCATCTCATAGGAATATAGAGTAGCACCCTCGGAAAAATAGACTTCCGGCAGGTCAACAGACGACCCCATAATCCTAAATACTCTATATTTGTGACTTTCGTCGCGGCGGTTTGAATGTTTGCTTATGCGCTCACATCCAAACCTTGCTCCCAGGCCACAAATATAGAGTATTTAGGATTATGGGGGCTGCCTATGTAGGAGCCATAATTTTGATGAATGATTTTTGTTTCAATCTAAAAACTAAAATTATTGAAATGTTGTCACAATCTTCATCATTAAAATATCTGCTATTATCCTTAATTTTCGAGTATTTGCACATATTGCCACAGCATAGTGGAGTAGAAGTCTCGGGATGGCAACGACTCGAAAATTAAGGATAATAGCAGATATTTTAATTTCAGAACCCTTAGCAACATTTCAGAAGACAATCCAGAATATTAAAACAAAAATTGTCACAAAAATCTCCCTATATTTACCATCATATTTTCCCGCCATTTGCACACAATAGGATTACGGTATTCAAATCGAAGATTCATTACGGAGGTAGAGACAATGGCAAGTAATAAAAATTCTTCATCTAACAAAGTAGAAGTACCGGAAGCAAGAGACGCAATGGACCGTTTTAAAATGGAAGTAGCCAACGAGCTTGGCGTAAATTTAAAACAGGGATATAACGGAGATATTACTGCAAGAGATGCCGGCTCCATCGGAGGAGAAATGGTTCGTAAGATGATCAAGAGACAGGAAGAGGAAATGGCTGGTCAGAGCCGTTAAATTTTCACTGATTTTTTAGAAAAGTCCCTTACTGAAATCAGAATACCGTAAGAACAAGCTGTCTGCCCTGAAAAATGAGAGCAGACAGCTTGTTTCGCTGTTTTTTCGGCGATTTTATGCAAGTTTTCTATCAGTTTTTCATCAAATAGTTATAGACAGTGAATATTTCTCATGTTATAATGTTTAAATGTGTTTTCATATAATTAAAATACAAAATGAGTTTACTATGAATAAACTTTAAATAAGGAACATATTAAGGAGGATACTAAAAATGAGCGTACAGGTTGAAAAATTAGAGCATAATATGGCCAAGCTTACTATCGAGGTAGAGGCATCTAAATTTGATGCAGCAATGAAGAAGGCTTATAATAAGAAGAAAGGCTCTTTTAATCTGCCAGGTTTCCGTAAAGGAAAAGTACCTATGTATATCATTGAGAAAGAATATGGCGCAGGAGTTTTCTACGAAGATGCAGCAAACGAACTTATGCCAGAAGCTTATGCCGCAGCATTAGAAGAAAGTGGTCTTGAAGTAGTTTCCCGTCCAGAAGTAGACGTAACTCAGATTGGAAAAGGACAGAACTTCATCTTTACAGCAGAAGTAGCTGTAAAACCAGAAGTAAAATTAGGTGAATATAAAGGCTTAGACGTACAGATGGATTCTGTAGAAGTAGCTGATGAAGAAGTAGAGGCTGAATTAAAGAAAAATCAGGAGCAGAACGCAAGAGAAATCACTGTAGAAGACAGAGCTGTACAGGACGGAGATATCATCACTCTTAACTATGCCGGAACTGTTGACGGTGTTGCATTTGACGGTGGTACAGCAGAGAACCAGCAGTTAGTAATCGGTTCCCACACATTCATCGACAACTTCGAAGAGCAGTTGATCGGTGTTGAAATCGGTGGAGAAAAAGACGTAGAAGTTACTTTCCCAGAAGAGTACCATGCCCCAGATTTAGCTGGTAAAGCTGCAGTATTCCATGTGGAAGTTCTTGGAATCAAAGAAAAACAGCTTCCAGAGATCGATGATGATTTCGCACAGGATACAACAGAGTTCGATACTCTTGAAGAGTACAAGAACGACATCAAAGAAAAACTTGCTACAGCAAAAGAAGAGCAGGCTAAATCTGCTGCAGAGAACGCTCTTATTGAGCAGATCGTAGAGTCTTCTGAGATGGATATTCCAGAAGCTATGGTTGACTTCCAGGTAGATCAGATGGTAGATGAGTTCAAACAGAGACTTGCTTACCAGGGACTTTCTCTTGACCAGTACGTTCAGTTCTCCGGACAGAGCATGGATGCTTTAAGAGAGAACATGAAAGGTGATGCATTAAAGAGAGTACAGGGAAGCCTTGTTCTTGAAGCAATCGTTGCAGCAGAGAATATCGAAGCAAACGAAGAAGACTTAAAGAAAGAATTTGAAAAGATGGCTCAGATGTATCAGATGGAAGCAGGCCAGATTGAAGGAATGATTCCAGAAGAACAGAAAGAGAACATGAAGAAAGACATCGCAGTCCAGAAAGCAGTTGAATTTGTACTGGATCAGGCAAATGTAACAGAAGCTACGGAAGAGCTTGATTTTGAAGAAAAATAGTCGTAACGTAACAGTTACACATAATTAAAATTTCTGGTTGCTGTTTATGTAGAAACAGGAGGAATTATGAGTTTAGTACCTTATGTCATTGAACAGACAAGTCATGGGGAGAGATCTTATGACATCTATTCCCGTCTTTTAAAAGAGAGAATTATTTTTCTTGGTGAAGAAGTTAATGATACCACAGCGAGCTTAATTGTATCTCAGCTCCTTTTCTTAGAGTCTGAAGACCCTGAGAAGGATATCAGCTTATACATTATGAGTCCTGGTGGTTCTGTGACTGCTGGAATGGCGATTTATGACACCATGCAGTTTGTAAAGTGCGACGTATCCACTATTTGTATGGGTATGGCAGCCAGTATGGGAGCATTCCTTCTGGCCGGCGGCGCAAAAGGAAAACGTCTGGCTCTTCCAAATTCTGAGATTATGATTCACCAGCCATCCGGCGGTGCTCAGGGACAGGCTACAGAGATTGAAATTGTGGCAGAGCACATTCTGCATACAAAAGAAAAATTAAACAGAATTCTTGCAGAGAATACTGGTCAGCCATACGAGAAAATCGTTCAGGATACGGAAAGAGATAACTATATGACAGCCGAGCAGGCAAGAGCATATGGTCTTATTGATGCCGTGGTTGAGAAAAGACAGTAAAATGGATTTTTGAAATCTCAGTATATCTACTTCTGGTGTGTTTGGAAAATGTTTTCATCAGGATGCGCATTATACAAACGCTTTAGGGAGACTGAAAGATTTCGGAAATACATGAAATAATAGAGTTACCACAGCTATCAATTATAGTTGTGGTAACTTTTCTATGAGACAGATTGCAAGCAGGAGTGAGGTGACAATATGGCAACACGATCCGACAACAACAAGCAATTCAGATGTTCATTTTGTAATAAAACTCAGGATCAGGTAAGAAAACTCGTAGCTGGTCCAAAGGGTGTTTATATCTGTGACGAGTGTATTGAAGTATGCACAGAGATTATGGAAGACGAGTTTGAAGATTTTAATGAAGACACACAGGAAATCAATCTGATGAAGCCGAAAGAAATGAAGGCATTTTTAGATGATTATGTTATCGGTCAGGATGAGGCAAAGAAAGTTTTATCCGTAGCAGTATATAACCATTATAAGCGTATACTGGCAGGTGGAAGCTATGATGTAGAACTTCAGAAGAGTAATATCATCATGCTCGGACCTACAGGTTCAGGTAAGACACTTCTTGCACAGACATTAGCAAGACAGTTAAATGTACCATTTGCCATTGCAGATGCGACAGCACTGACAGAAGCAGGTTATGTAGGAGAAGACGTAGAGAATATTTTACTGAAGTTGATTCAGGCAGCAGATTACGATATCGAACGTGCCCAGACTGGTATCATTTATATCGATGAGATTGATAAGATTACAAGAAAGTCAGAGAATACTTCTATCACAAGAGATGTTTCCGGTGAAGGAGTACAGCAGGCTTTATTAAAGATTTTAGAGGGAACGGTTGCTTCTGTTCCACCACAGGGTGGAAGAAAGCATCCACATCAGGAATTCCTTCAGATTGACACGACAAATATTTTATTTATTTGTGGTGGAGCTTTTGATGGCCTTGAAAAGATTATCGAGAACCGTATTGGAAAGAAATCCATCGGTTTCCAGGCAGAGATTATGGAGCAGCGTAAGAAGGACGTTGGCGTTTTATTAAAACAGGTTCTTCCAGAAGACTTCGTGAAATTTGGATTGATTCCGGAGTTCATTGGCCGTGTTCCTGTCAATGTATCTTTAAATCCATTAGACAAAGATGCTCTTGTAAAGATTCTTACAGAGCCAAAGAGCGCATTGGTAAAACAGTACCAGAAGTTATTTGAGATGGATGGTGTAGAGCTTAAGTTTACTGAGGATGCCTTAGAAGCAATCGCAGAAAAGGCAATTGCAAGAAATACAGGAGCCAGAGGACTTCGTTCTATCATGGAATCTGTAGTAATGGATTTAATGTACACGATTCCATCTGATGATTTAGTAGAATCCTGTACAATTACAAAAGAGACAGTGGATGGAACCGGTGAGCCGGAGCTGACTTGTCATGACCAGCCAGTAACCAAAAAGACGGTTACAAGAAAGCGTCAAAAGAAAAATAACAACGAAATCGCTTAACATTTACTGTTAAGAGGCACAGGCTGACACAGGAGGGAGTTTTTTGTTACCTTTGTGCCAGCCTTTTTATATATTATGTAGTTTACATGCAAATCTATCTGGGGAGCTATCTTTTTGATTTTTGCCAAATGACAATGGGACAGTATACCAGTGATTTGTTATAAAATATAAAAATACTCCGAAAAAGGAGGAACAAATGGAGAAACAAATATTACCTTTACTTGCATTGCGGGGCAAAATGGTTTATCCAGAGACTTCTGTATATTTTGAAGTATCAAGACCAAAGTCAATGGCAGCCTTAGAGCAGGCGGTAAATCATGAACAGAGAATTTTCCTGGTGAATCAGGTAGACCCATCTTTAGATAAGCCGGAGGAAGAAGATTTATATACCGTAGGAACTGTCGCAAAGATTCTTCAGATGGTGAAGGCAGGACAGGGTGTTTTAAGAGTTTTTGTTGAGGGTAAGGCAAGAGCGCGCATCACGTCTTACCTCGAAATTGATGGATGTGTAAAAGCAGAAATCGAAGAGATTCCTGATACAAACTACCCGGAAAATCCAGTAGAAGAGGAAGCAATTTTTAGAATGTTAGAAGAGGGTGCACAGGAATTTTCCGAGAAGAATCCAGGATTCTTTGCACCTCAGCTTCAGAAAGCCATCGATGGAAAAGAATTACTTCCGCTGATTAACGAACTGGCATCCCAGCTTCCGTTTGAACTTGGAAAGAAGCAGCAGATTTTAGAAGAGTCTGACGTGAAAAAACAGGCAGAGATACTTCTTGCTATTTTAAAAGAAGAAGTGGAAATCAGCATCATTCGCAATGAACTTGCAGAAAAAGTAAAGAAAAATGTAGATAAAAATCAGAAAGATTACCTTTTAAGAGAACAGCAGAAAGTTATCAGAGAGGAACTTGGTGAGGAAGATATCGTTTCAGAAGCAGACGAATACCTTGAAAAATGTGAGGCGTTAAAAGCTTCAAAAGAAGTAAAAGATAAGATTAAAAAAGAAATCAAACGTTATAAAAAGATGCCTCCTGTTGCGGCAGAGAGCACAATGACGAAGAATTACATCGAGACAATGCTTGAAATGCCATGGAATAAAGTTTCAAGAGACAGTAAAAGTCTTGAGAAAGCAATGGAGATTTTAGAAGAAGACCATTATGGTCTTAAAAAGGTCAAAGAACGAATTCTTGATTATCTTGCAGTTCGTTTCCTTACGAAAAAGGGAGAGACACCGATTCTCTGTCTTGTAGGCCCTCCGGGAACAGGTAAGACATCTATTGCAAAGTCTATCGCAAGAGCACTTCATAAGAAATATGTTCGTATTTCCTTAGGTGGTGTGCGTGATGAGGCAGAAATCCGTGGACACAGAAAGACATACGTAGGAGCTATGCCGGGAAGAATTGCTGAAGGAATCCGTCAGGCAGGCGTGAAGAACCCGGTTATGCTGTTAGACGAGGTGGACAAGGTAAGCAGCGACTATAAAGGCGATACTGCATCCGCACTTCTTGAAGTGTTAGATGGAGAACAGAATGTAAATTTCCGTGATCATTATCTTGAAGTACCGCTGGATTTAAGCGAAGTTTTCTTTATTGCGACAGCAAATGATCTTGCGCCGATTCCAAAACCATTACGTGACCGTATGGAAATCATTGAACTTTCCAGCTACACAGAAAACGAAAAGTTTCACATCGCGGAAAACTATCTCGTAAAGAAGCAGAGAAAGTTAAGTGGACTTACGAAAAAGCAGGTAAGCATTTCGGATGAAGTGATTCGCGAAGTGATTCATTCTTACACAAGAGAGGCCGGAGTCCGTAACCTGGAACGTACCATCGGACAGCTTATGCATAAGGCAGCCCGTAAAATTGTTGAGGGCGAGGAAAAAGTAGATATCAAGAAAAAGTCCTTAAAAGAACTTCTTGGACCGGCTCCATTTGAAGATGAGGAGGAGAACTTAAAACCACAGGTTGGTGTTGTAAGGGGACTCGCCTGGACAAGTGTTGGCGGCGATACCCTTTCTATAGAGGTAAATGTTATGCCGGGCAAAGGCAAGATGGAACTTACTGGACGCATGGGCGATGTCATGAAAGAATCTGCACAGATTGGTCTTAGTTATGTTCGTTCCATTGCAGAAAACTACGGTATTAACAACGATTACTTCGATAAGCATGACATTCATCTGCACATTCCAGAAGGAGCCGTACCAAAAGACGGTCCATCTGCCGGAATCACAATGGCACTCGCTATCCTTTCTGCAATCACAGACATTCCAGTCCGCGGCGATATTGCCATGACAGGAGAGATAACTCTTCGCGGCAGAGTTCTTCCAATTGGCGGTCTAAAGGAAAAACTGTTAGCAGCAAAAACTGTCGGCGTAAAAGAAGTCCTTGTTCCGGCACGAAATAAACGAAATGTGGTAGAACTTGATGAGGAAATCACAGGCGGCATGAAGATTACTTATGTTGAAGATATGAGCGAAGTGATTGAACATGCTCTGAAAAGGTAAATACGATACTTGAAGCTTAAACTCATTAAGGATATGTTAAATACAAGAGTCAGGTAATCAATAAGAGTTGAAAAACAAGAATGAACGCATTGTTTTTTATCAAAGATAACAGTTGAATAATCAATATGAATTAAAAATGAGGCAAGTAATCAATGTGTATAAAATTTATGATTTACATTAATTGATATGTATTGAAATATGGTATAAAAGGCTAAATGCTTGTCACAGAAAGGAGGAAAAACATGGTTATTAAAAACGTAAATTTAGAGACAGTATGTGGAATTACAAGTAAGCTTCCGCAGAATACTTTGCCAGAAGTTGCATTTGCCGGTAAATCCAATGTAGGAAAATCATCCCTGATCAATGCACTTGTAAACAGAAAGTCCTTAGCCAGAACTTCTGGACAGCCAGGAAAAACACAGACAATTAACTTCTATAACGTAAACGAAGAAATGTACATTGTAGACCTTCCGGGTTATGGCTATGCCAAAGTATCCAAAGAAGTAGCAGCAAAGTGGGGACCAATGATAGAGAACTATCTCCATACTTCCGAACAGCTTCGCATGGTATTCTTACTCATTGATCTTCGTCATAAACCTACCGATAACGATGTACAGATGTACCGTTGGATCTTAAGCAATGGCTTCTCCCCGGTAATCGTGGCAACAAAAGCCGATAAAATTAAGAGAAGCCAGATTCAGAAACAGTTAAAACTGTTAAAAGATACCTTAAAAGTAATCGAAGGTGTACCGATTGTACCATTTTCTGCGGTTACTAAGGCTGGAAGAGATGAGATTTGGGAACTGATCGAGGAATATGCTTTAACAGAAGAATAAACAAAGACAAAAGAAAGAAAAAAGAAAGACAAACAGACAGCCGCTGTGGATATTTTGTCGGATTGCTCAAAAAATCCGAACATCACTTTTCCGTAGTGGCGTCTGTTTTACAACCTCACAAATCAGAAGTTGTCACAGCCTCCTCCCACCAGAATACTATAATAAAAAACGCAGGTGTTCATTATGCCAGACACAGGAACTTTACAGGTCTCTCTTGTTTCCAGCCGGGGCCAGCGCCCGATCACAGACGCTTCCGTGGAAATCTCTTCCACAGGTGAACCAGATAGAATATTAGAAGTATTAGGAACGGACTCATCGGGACAGACAGAGACAATCGAATTAGAAACACCACCATTAGAATACTCCATGGAACCGGGGTTGAATCAACCATATTCCGAGTATAATTTAAGAGTAACAGCTCCAGGTTTTGAACCGGTAGAAATCGCGGGAAGCCAGATGCTTTCCGGGCAGCTGGCCTTGCAAAATATTTCGATGGAGCCAACGATTACAGAAAATGCTCCTTATGAAGTCAAAGCGATTGGACCGCACACCTTATATGGGGATTATCCACCAAAGATTGCAGAGAGTGAGATTAAGGATATTCAGGCAACGGGTGAAGTTGTATTGAGTCGTGTGGTAATTCCAGAGTATGTCGTGGTGCATGACGGAGCGGTGTCTGATAATACAGCAAAGAATTATTATGTATTATATAAAGATTATATAAAAAATGTAGCCTCCTGTGAAATTTATTCCACCTGGCCAAGGGAGACTTTGAAGGCAAATATATTGGCGATTATGTCTTTTACGTTAAATAGAGTTTACACTGAATGGTATCGGGGAAAAGGAAAAGATTTCACCATCACCTCATCCACCGCCTTTGACCAAAAATGGATCAACGGCAAAAACACTTATGATTCCATCAGCAACGTAGTAGACGAAATCTTCAATTCTTACTTATCAAGGCCAGAGGTGGTGCAGCCAATCCTTACGCAGTACTGTGACGGTAAGAGGGTGAGTTGTCCGGAGTTTATGAGCCAGTGGGGTTCAAAGGCATTAGGGGATGACGGGCTTTCGGCGATTGAGATTTTGAGATACTATTATGGAGAGGATATGTATATTAATGAAGCAGAGACGATTTCGGGGGTTCCGGCATCATATCCGGGGTAT
>CAVCBH010000015.1:0-17824 GCA_963600375.1 bacterium
ACCGTAAATTGAGGTGTGCAGATTGCAGGAATGATTTTTCAGACACGCTCTAGGGCCACCGATATAGGATACCTTCTCGCTTCGCGGGCTGTTTTTTGGCTGGATTTTGATAAAATAAGATGTGGTGGGGGATTTGAGGAAGTGGACTGAGATCTTCTGCTCGCTCTGAGGTTTATATCTGAATCTTTCTCTGTATGGGCACAATCCTTCTTGAGCACACAGCTATCGAAAGTCTCTCATCCTCAAATCATCCCTGCTCTGATTCTAATTCGCCAAAATCAGTCAACAAACAGGCTTCATGAAATAAAATAAGCCATATTTGTGGCCTGGGAGCTACGAGACTATAGCAAAATGTTAGAAAAGGCCGATATTAAAAGTGATTGATTTTGACGACTTTGTGTTTTTTACAACTGAGTCAAAATCAATCACTTTTAATATCGACCTTTTCCCAGAAGACTACTGCTCGTAGCGATGAAAGTCACAAATACGGCTTATTTTAATTCGTGGAGGCGTCTGTCTGCCATCCCCGAATTAAATCAGAACCTACTCTTCTGGGAGTAAATTTTTCATGCTGTTCAAACTAATGAGCAGTGTTGAAATATTATGACATAATGCAGATGTTGCCGGAGCTAACACACCTGCAACTCCAAGGGCGATCAAGCTGGAGTTAATTCCCACGATGGAACGATAGTTTTTATGAATTCGTTTTAATAAAGCATTACTAAGCTGTTTTAATGCTACGACTTCATATAAGCTTTCTGCGCTGATCGTAATGTCTGCGATTTCTTTTGCGATTTCTGCGCCATCGCTTACAGCGATTCCAACGCTTGCAGCGGAAAGGGCCGGGGAATCGTTGATTCCGTCACCGATCATCATGACCTTTCTTCCCTTTTCTGTTTCCTTTGTGATAAAGTTTGCTTTATCTTCTGGAAGTACTTCAGAGTAATATTCATCAACACCAACACGTTTTGCAATGGCTGCCGCAGTTCTCTCGCTGTCACCGGTCATCATTACAACCTTAGAAATACCTGTTTTTTTCAGAGCTTTGATTACATCGGCTGCCTCTTCACGAAGAGGATCCTCGATACAGATCACTGCAGCAAGTGTTCCCTCTAATGCAAGGTAAAGATGGGAATACTCTTCTGGAAGTGCTTCAAACTTCACTTCTTCTCCTGCTGGGATCTTACAGTTTTCATCTTCAAATACGAAATGATAACTTCCGATTACGGCTGTTTTTCCTTCGATTGTAGTAGAGATACCGTGTGCTACGATATACTGTACTTTAGAATGCATTTCCTCGTGATCAAGTTTTTTCTTTAATGCAGCATCTACAACGGCTTTTGCCATAGAATGTGGGAAATGTTCTTCCATACATGCTGCCATACGAAGCATCTCGTCTGCGTTATTGCTGCCAAATGGTACAACTTCCGCAACAGTAGGTTCTGCCTTTGTCAATGTTCCTGTCTTGTCAAATACAATGGTGTCTGCCTCTGCAACAGCTTCCATGTATTTGCCGCCTTTTACAGTTACATTATGCTGGCTTGCCTCACGGATCGCAGATAATACAGAAATCGGCATAGCAAGTTTTAATGCACAGGAGAAATCAACCATAAGAACAGCGATTGCCTTTGTTACATTTCTTGTTGCCAGGTAAACAAGACCTGTTCCTGCCAAAGTATACGGAACAAGCTTATCTGCCAAATGTTCTGCCTTACCTTCAAGTCCTGACTTTAACTTCTGAGACTCTTCAATCATTGTAACAATCTTATCATAACGTCCGCTTCCACCGACTGCTTTTACTAAAACAGTGATTTCACCTTCTTCTACAACAGTTCCGGCATAAACGGAATTCTCTTCTCCCTTTTTTACTGGCATAGATTCACCAGTAAGGGATGCCTGATTCACCATCGCCTCTCCAGCTAATACCGTACCATCAAATGGAATGACATTACCCATATGTACAACGATGCTGTCACCCTGCTTAATCTGGGAATATGGCACAAGAACTTCTCCATCCTCCGTCTTAAGCCATACCTTTTCTACATTAAGTGACATGATTCTTGCAAGATCACCTACAGACTTCTTATGTGTCCAGTCTTCTAACAGTTCTCCGATTCCAAGAAGGAACATGACGGAACCTGCGGTATCGTAATTACCACGAAGAATAGAAACACCGATTGCAGTCGCATCAAGAACTGGTACTTCTAACTTACGCTGCGCAAGTGTCTGAAGTCCCTTCCAGATATAACCTAAAGACTTTATTCCTGTATACACTGCACGGAATGGTGCCGGTAATAAAAACTTTCTGGCATAGTGTGCCGTAATCTGTCCGATCAATTTTTCCTGAAACTCTCGATTCAGCTCTCTCCCAGAGTTCTCAATAAGTCCATCTGGCACTTCTACCTTATCGTAAACAAACTTCTGTACTTCTTTAATAATATTCTTGCGTACAGCACCTTCTTTATCTGCAGCATAACGAACAACTGCATCTGCTGTCCTCTCGTAAACCTTCGCAGATTCTACACCTTCGATATTCTCCAGATAATATAATAAAATGTCTGCCTGTTCACAGGTCATCTGTTTCTTCTGGAATATATGCAGACGCATTCTTCCTTTTATCTCGTGTTTTATCTGAAACTTCAAAATATCCACCTCTTTATCTGTTAAAAAAAGAGACCGCTTCTGTCCTGCAGTCTCTTTTTTACTTTTAAAGCCAAATCACTCTTCAAGCAAATTCAAATCTCTGAATCTAAATCAACATCTCTAAACCAACATCGGCATCCACTTAATGCTGACCTTAAATCGACATCAATAGTCAACTATATTAGATCTATTCGTCTAAATTGTTAAAATTATTCTGCAGTTGTCTCTACTGCTTCTGCCTCAGCTTCAACTTCTTCTGTTGTCTCTTTTTCTGCTTCTTCTGCAAACTCTGCTGCAGCTTTAGCTTCTGCACGTTCTTCGTTGATCTGCTTTGCACTTTCATAAATATCTTCAGCGTTCTCCTGAACAGTTGTAACTGTGTTCATAACAGTTTCTTTTGCTCTTAAAACGGCTGCTGCACAGTTTGTGTAAGCCTTCTTAGCGTCATCACTTGCTAAAACTTTAATACCCGCTGTTCCAAATAAAGTACCTGATGCAAATAATCCTACTTTTTTCCAGTTAATTTTAGTTAAACATTCAAACATATCTGTTACCTCCTGATATATGATATTCTTATGTAAAAGCGTAAATACTTTTCTTTTTACACAATAATAAGCTAACCGAGGGGAAAATTGCAAGTAAAAAATTCAAAAATGATATTTTTTCTCAATTACCCTCGCTTAGCATTACTCATTCTCAATAGATATTCAATTATCAATCCTGGAACGTAATCTTAAACCATAATCTTATTTGCCATATCTTTTCCAATGGCAACTCTGGAATCCTTTACATTCACAATCATATTGCCATTAATCTCAGAAACAACTGTAATGGTTCCACCAACAACAAATCCTAATGTCTCTAAGAACTTCTTAGTCTCCTGCTTTCCGCCAATCTTTTTAATTGTCACTGGTTCTCCCTGATTTGCCATCGTTAATGGTAACATAATAACCTCTTTCTTTGGTGTGTTTGCTAAAACTTACTTTTATTTCATGTATTCTTATTTAGTTAGCATACCCTAATATCCATTAGAAGTCAATAATTTATTTGAGAAAATTTATCATCAACAATAGAGTTTACATTAGATGCGCTGAATGTTGGATAGAAATAATCATCCATATGAATTCCATAAAGACTTCAGAGCGTGCTTATAATGCATTTTGGAGAATTGCTATAGAGAAAGTAACGTCTCTGCCAGATTAAAATATTCAAATTTATGCATTTGACAAAAATAGGGTGTTTCAAATAATTCCTGCAGCAAAACAATATTTGCTCCTTTTTCCGCGGCACTTTTTACTAAATGTTCTGCTGTATTAAGTGTTTTTTCTCTGTCCCATGAACAGGACATCTGCGTGACTGCTGTGGTAACTTTTCTCATATGAGCTCCTTCCTATATGATAATAAAATCAAAAAGGGGGAACATAAATGCTCACCCCTCTTTGATATGTCATTATTCTGCACAGGATTCATATATCTTTACAATATCCTCTTTATTTAAATGATAATACGATCTTGTAGCAATCCCGCTTGTTCTTACGGCTTCTTCTGCCATTTCTTCAAATTTTTCTGAGTCGATTCCTACTTCTTTTAAGGTAAATGGAAGTCCTAACTCTTTGAAAAATTCTGCTGTTTTTTCAATTGCTTTTTCAGCGATTTCTCTGGTGTTTCCTGTGGTAATATCCCATACATTTCTTCCAAACATTGCAAATCTTTCTACGGTTTCATCACAAAGAACTGCCTTCATCCATGCAGGTGTTACTATCGCAAGTCCCTCACCATGTGTAATATCATAGTAGGCAGAAAGTTCATGTTCAATTGGATGACAGGACCACGCCCCGCCTTTTCCAACCGTTAATATATGGTTCAGTGCCAGAGAACTTGACCACATGAGATTTGCTCTTGCCTCATAATTATCCGGTTCTGCCAGAGCGATCGGACCATAATGAATGACTGTTTTCATCAGACTCTCTGAAATGCGGTCCGTTAAATATGCATCATCTGTTGGCTGAAAATACTGCTCCATCGCATGAGATAAAATGTCTGCTGTTCCTGCCGCTGTCTGTTTTGCTGGTAACGTATACAAATACGTTGGATCACAGATTGAAATAGTCGGATATAAAATTGGTCCGGCAATTTCAATTTTTTCATTCGTCTCTTCATTGGTAATTACTGCACCTGGATTCATCTCTGAACCCGTAGCTGCCATTGTAAGGACAACTGCAATCGGAAGTGCTTTTGTCATTTTGCTTCGGTCAAGCATTAAGTCCCACGCATCACCTTCGTAATATGCCGCGCAGGCGATATGTTTTGATGCATCAATAGAACTTCCGCCACCGACAGCAAGTATCATATCTATTTTCTTCTCTTTACAGATTGCTGCACCTCTTCTTACAGAATCAATCTTTGGATTTGGCTCAATTCCTGGAAGTTCATATATTTCGAAATCCTTCAATAAATCTAAAATCGTATCATAAAGCCCGGTTTTTTTAATACTTCCACCACCGTAAACCATCAAAATTCTTTTTCCATATTTTTTTAGTTCCTCTGGAAGGCAGGCAATCTGTCCTTTTCCAAAACGAATATCTGTCGGAACACAAAAATTAAAATTATTCATATATAAAATTCCTTTCTTTTATAAAATAACAATAATTAAAAAATAATTTGCGAAACTACCTATTATATTTTCCTTTTGTATGCAATATCCAATGTTTAAATCATATAAAACTATTCTTTCGTTCTAAATAATATTCGAAAAATGTTTTCTACAAAATGTGCCTTACAATTTACCAAGTCCAAACCTTTATCAGATTTTTGCTTTAAAACGATCATAATGCAGCGCAGAAATGTCAATATCTGTTTTTCCGGTGAGCATCAGTTTGGCAAGCTGCTCCCCAACTGCCGGTGCAATACCAAAACCATGTCCGGTAAATCCACATGCCAGCACTAATCCCGGAACTTCTTCCGCATTTCCAAGCACTGGTACACCATCTGCACTCTTATCACTCCAGCCTGCCCATGTGCGGACAATCTTTGCGTCTGCAAGATCCGGAAAATATTTTATAATTCCACGGCAGATACATGGTGCTGTAATACTGCTTGTAATTGGAGTTCCGTTATCTTTGCGGAATGGCTCTAAACCAGAGGAACCACCAAATACGAAAGAACCATGTTTGGTCTGATGTCCATAAAAGTCTGCTTCTGCTGTTCCAAGCATCTGATCAAACATATGTGGTTCTGCTTCTGTTACAAGTGCTTCGATCAAAGAGGACGTCATCGGGATATCTATTCCCACTGTTCCTGCAATCTGACGGCTTGCAAGACCTGCTGCTACAAAAATATGATCTCCTTCATATATATTGTTCGGTGTGATAACCTGGCGCACCTGTCCTTTTATTTTTTTGAGTGCTACTACTTTTTCTCCTGTAATAAAATGAGCACCAAGTCTTCTTGCCATCTTATAAAAACCAAGGGTTGTTGTGAGTGGATTGGCATGTCCATCTGTTGGACACCAGCTTGCTACTGTGACTTCTTCAGAAAGATAGGGATTGATTCTTCTTACCTCATCTCCGTCAATCATACGAACATCTAAACCACAGGCTCTTGCCCGGTTCGCAAGATTCGTTAATATCTTTGCATGTTTTTCATTTTTTCCAAGACGGAGATTGCCATCCTGATGATATTCACAATCTACTTCTAATTCCTCGGAAAGTGTCGGCCATAAATTTTTAATTCCGTACATTACAAGCGGCAGTTCTCTTGGGTCACGCCCAGACTGACGGACACCACCACCGTTACGGCTCGAACCACCATTTCCGATATGGTCACTTCCTTCTAACACGATAACAGAGCTTCCTGCCTTTGAAAGATAATATGCTGTCGCACAACCGATAATTCCACCACCGACAATAATGACATCTGCATGATTCTTACTCATCCTGACCAGCCTCCTTTTCTTCATTTGCAAAAATATGCATCTCAATTGGACGCATTGGCACTCTTGATGTTGCCGGTTCTAACTCGGCCGGAGATACTTTTAACTCTCTGGCTACGATAGATTTTACAAGTTTCGAGCAGGTCTGTCCCTGACAAAGCCCCATTCCTGTCCTTAAATATCTTCTGATTTCTGTTAAAGTAAACATACCATCATGAACGGCTTTTCTGATCTCGCCCTTTGTTATTTCCTCACATCGGCAGATAATTCTGTCATCATCCGGTGCTGGAATAAATTCTCCTATATCTCCTGATCTGTCATTTACACTATTCATCTATTTCCACCGAACCTTTCCCAAAAAGTCTGCTTTTTTATTCAGACTTTATTCGTAACTATTCTGTTCCAAAATCCATCTAAAAAAAGTTTCTTAACTCTGTTTTTCGAATTTTTCCTGAATAGTTATATCTCTTTAAGCTTTAAAAAATCTTGCTTTCATCACATATTCCTTCGGTACTTTAATCGTCAGAAGGTTCGTATGATCAAATGCTTTCGCCATTTTTATATCAATTACTTCTGCCTCACAGATTTTTTCCCCGTTACGTCCTAAGCCATATCCTTTTGTTCCTTTTTCTGGAAGTGGTAAAAATTCATACGGTAATGTAACAGATGCACAAGTATCATCCAGATTCTCATCAATCAGGAAAATTGCCTGACCAGAACAAGATGCTACACACATTCCACATCCGATACATTCTTTCGTCTCGTCCACCGCCGGAAGAGAGGTAATATTTTCTCCGATTTTAATGCAATGTTTCGGACAGGCATCCTGACACGGGTTACACGGAATATTCTGCGAACACTCCATAACAGGATGAATTCCAATTTTGTGAGTGATACCCGGATATTTTTCGATTTCTTCATCTGACAAATAGCCTTTTTTCAGAAGGTTCATGGAAATGTCGATACCTTCTTCTGTCTTTTCAAGTATTTTCCCTCTGTTCTTTGGTGCAAACATTCCCTGACGAAGATTTTCAAGTGCATTGGTATTTTTCTTTACTTCTGTATCCAATTCATCTTTTTCGATATATCCAAGATAATAGGAAGCCGCTACTCCGGAAATTCTTCCCTCGATCATCGCCGAACTGGCTTCTTCAATTCCTGATACATCCCCCGCTACGAACACACCGTCTACTGATGTCTCTCCAAGATCACTGATCAATGGAACCTGACCACCTCTTTTTGGATTATCTTCCATCGCACAGCCTGCCATTTTTAAAAGCTGTGACATCGGAGAAAGTCCAACAGCAAGACAAATGGTGTCTACATCAAAATGTTTTTCTGTTCCTGGAATAAACTGAAATTTATCATCCACCTCTGCAATCGTTACTCCCGTTACATGATCTTCGCCTTCTGCCTCTTTAATCGTATGAGATAGATAAAATGGGACACCGGTTCTTGCAACTTTTGCTGCATGCACACCATAACCACCTACTCTTGGTGCTGCATCTACTAATGCAACTACCTCGCAGCCTGCCTGAAGAAGCTGAAAACTTACAACCAATCCTACATTTCCCGAACCAAGCATCAATACTTTTTCTCCTGGTTTAATACCATGAAGATTCATCATCGTCTGTGCCGCTCCTGCACCAATCACACCCGGCAGAGTCCAGCCATCAAATGTAACCATATTTTCTGCTGCGCCTGTTGCAACGATAACCGCATCGCCTTTATAGTGATGGATCGCCTCACCGATTTTCACTACAATCTCTTTATCCATATAAAGCCCGATTACTGTTGCATTTAACACAACCTTTACTCCTGCGGCATTTGCTTCTTCTAATAACTGCTTTCCGATATTAAATCCTCTGATTTTTGCTTTATGTTCTTTTGAGCCAAAAAATTTATGAATCTGTTTAAATAACTGTCCACCTGGTTTTTCATTTTCATCAAATACAACTACTTCAAGACCTCTTTTTGCCGCCTCGATCGCAGCCGATAATCCAGAAGGTCCCGCTCCGACAACAATCAAATCATAACGTTTTATTTTCATAAGGCTCGCTCCCTTTCCTGTTTTTTTCTTACTGTTCATCAAATGGTTTTGCGCTGACTCCATACTGTGTTTCTACTTTCATTCCTTCAACCAGCGGTGTAACACAAGTTCTGATATTTGGCTTTCCATCAACGACCATAACGCAGTCTGTACATCTTCCAATCGCACAAAAGATTCCTCTCGGTTTATGCTGCTTCTTTGTGTAGCGATGTACCATCACCCCCGCCGCCTTTAATGCTGCCGCGACTGGTTCTCCTTCATACCCTTCTATTTCTTTTCCGTTATATGTAAAAGTAACTTTTCTTCCTTTTTCCGTTTTTCCTAAAACGGGATGTTCTACAATTCTTGTACTCATAAAAAGACCTCTCTTTTATATATCGAAATTATTAGATTCATATAATTATTTATCAACTTAATACATATGCTCATCGATAATTTTCTAAATCTATCTGTGATATTCCAATTTGAAATTATTAAATCAATATAAACATCTATCAACTTAATGCATGCACTCTCCAGCAATTTATAAACTTCATCTACCGTATGCAGATATAAAATAATAAGTCATATCATGTAAAAAGCATTTTTCAAACAGGTTCTAATATAAATCCGGCTGATCCCATAAATGAAGCTTTACCCCAAGTCCAAGTTCTTTTGCTTTTTCGTAACAAACTTTTCCCCAGGCAACATCTTCTACCGGCATGCCGCCAACGGAATATACAATAATCTGATCTTCTGATTCTCTGCCTGGTCTGTCTCCATGGATAATATCGCCCAGATCATAAATGTCTTCTTTTTTAATTTTTCCATCATGAATCAGATCGGTAAACTTAGATCCAATAATATTATTTGCTCCAAAAGACGGATATGGAAATTCCTCGGCCCACGCTTCATAAAGCTGCATATTATCTACAACCAGTTTACATTTATCACTCAGGAAATCATCATCAATATCAAAAGCACTGACACCAACTAAGACTGCCCCTTTCTTTACCCATTCTCCTTTTACATATGGATAAGTAGAAGGATCTGTTCCACTTGTATTGGCAAATGAAATGACATCGGTATCTCTCACAAGTTCCTCAACGGTATCAACCACTTTAATCTCCTTAAACTGTGGATACTTTTCTTTCGCATGAGCAACAAACTTATCAAGAGAAGCCTTTCCTCTTCCTTTCACTTTTAAAACTTCCAGGTCAGGACAGGTAGCAACAAACGCTGCAAGGCTCGTCTTTCCCATAACACCCGGTCCACAGATTCCGCAAACCTTTGCTCCTTTATTCACCAGGTACTTTGTTCCAACTCCCGGAATCGCTCCTGTTCGCATGGCACTTAATAAATTCGCACTCATCAGACAAAGGGGAGCTCCTGTATTTTTATCATTTAACATGACCATAAGAATCGAACGGGGAAGTCCAAGCATCTTATTTGCCATATTTGAACCGTACCACTTCATTCCCATAAGATCAAAAGAACCGCCAATATATGCAGGCATCGCCATAAATCTTCGATCATCTCCTTCATCTTTTGGCATATTCGGGAAAGGAGAAGCCTTTGGAAATGAAACCTGACAGCCATGCGAATTGTGATTCTCACCACCCATCACATAATCTCCTTCATTCAGACACTTCACGACCTCTTCCATCGCATCAATGCAACCTGCCATGTCTTTGACACCGGCTTTTATCATGTCCTCCTCATTCAAAAAAAGAAAATCAATTGCTGGATAACTCATATATATTCCTCCTATCCTGTCTGGTAAACTTATCTGATACTATTTTTTACAATAACTGCTCTAAACGAATCCGTAAAAAAAAAAAAAAAGCAACGAAATGAACTATCAATTCACTCCGTTGCTTTTGATATTGCTAATTTACTACTTTCGAAAAGACTTCACAAGTACCTTGGTTTACTATCTTTCTGACCTTTTTTAATTAAACCTACTCCAAAAGAAGTAAGGGGATGATTTGCCGCAGGCAAGGGTGGAGAAACAAACAAAACAGACGCTCCCAAAGAGAGAAGAAACCCTATATTTGTGGCCTTAAAGCGAGGATTGAATGTGAGCGCATAAGCGAACATTCAACCCACAGTGACAGAGTCACAAATATAGGGGCTCTTCTCTCTTCGGGAGCGTCAGTTTAACCTTGCCTGTGGCAATTCCCTATTTCATATATGGTTCTTCCCAGAGATTAAGCTTCGTTCCGATTCCTTTTTCTTCTGCGTTTTTATAGCATTCATATCCCCAGGAAATATCCTCGATCGGCATTCCTCCGATGCTGCACATGATTATCTCATCATCGGAGGTTCTTCCTTTTGAAATACCATTTACAATATCGCAGAGATTTAAGACATTTTTGCGTTCCGTTTTCTCTTCATTTACAAGATAGACAAAGTCAATTCCCATGATACACCATTCTCGTTTACGTCCAAGTTCATCTACAGGACCCCTGGCAATAAAGTTTTTGAGATATTTTTCGTACATGCCGTAGTTGTCTGCTACCATTGTGGTTCCGAGGAATTTTTCATGTTCGCGCACAAGAAAGCTTCCCATGGAAAAGACAGACGCTCCTTTTTTAAACCAATCTAATTTAAATTCTTCCATATCCTGTTTTGTGACAGACATCGCTTCACTTACTACATCACTGTCACGGCAGGCTTCTTCTAAAGAATTGCAGATAATAATATTTTTGATTTGAGGATAATTCTCTTCTGCAAATTTTTTCATATCTAAGGCAGATTTTGAGTGCAGGGAACTTCCTCTGATTTTCAGTGTATCAATGTTCGGGAGCACTTCCATATAACATTTAAAAGCGCATTTATTGATAACTCCCGGTCCGATGAGAGAAAGGACTCTGGAATCTTTTCTTGCCAGATAAGAGGCTGCCATTGCAGGCATGGCACCGGTGCGCATGGCACTTAACAGATTGGCACTCATATAAGCAACGGGCGCTCCGGTATCTACATCATTTAATGTGACCATCAGGATTGATCTTGGCAGACCTTTTTGCAGATTATGATTATTAGAACCATAAAACTTCTGACCGGCAATGTGATATTTGCCTCCAAGATACGCAGGCATAGCATTAAATCTTCTGTCTGGTCCATCATCTAATGGAAAATCTTCTATGTCGGAAGTTGCCGGGAAGTTAATCTGAAGTCCATGCTCATCTGCTTTGGGTCCTCCTAAGAGAAAATCTTTTTTGCCAAAGAGAGACATTGTCTCTCTCATGGCTTCTATACATCCTGCTGCATCCATAACCCCTGCTTTTATCATATCCTTTTCATTTAGATACAGAAAATCTATGCTCATATACCTACCTGCCTTTCCGTTTGTTCTTTTATCGTTTACAATTACTTTGTACAAACTTTTTCTTACCAGCCATTTTTTCTGCTATGTTTACTTGCCAACAGCTCCTCTCATCAGCCGTTTAATCTGGAATGTGTTAATGACATGCTATCCACATTGCGCCTTCTACTGTTTCAGTTTTGTCCACATTTCATCGTATGTTTTCAATGTATCCGCATCAAGATTCTTTACATATTCACCATTTTTAATAACTTCTTCTGGTGGATTCTTTGCCTCGTTCTTTGTATAGTCCTCTCCCATTGCTTCCACGGCTTTTGTATTTGGGGAAAGATATGGGAACTCTTCTAATACCATCTGTGCGTTTTCCGAATCTAACATAAAATCAATAAATTTGATCGCGTTGTCATAATTCTTTGCTCCTTTTGGAATTGACCAGTTATCCATGAAAAGATAAGCTCCCTCTTTTGGATATACTACTTTAATATCCGGGTTTTCTTCCATTGCTAATGCAATCTCAGCACTCCATATATAACCAACTGTACAATCACCGGAAATCAGAGCAGATTTTGGGCTGTCAGAATCGTATAATTTTATATTATTTTTCAGAGTCAGCAGTTTATCCTGAATCTTAGATAAGACGGCTGAATCTGTCTCATTCATGCTGTATCCCATGCTTCTTGCTGTCATACCGATCACTGCACGATAGTCATCTAATGCTACGATAGAGTTCTTTAAAGAAGAATCAAATAAATCTGCATAACCTGTGATATTTTTCTTTACTTTGCTCGTATTAACGGCAATACCTGCCACACCGCCCTGATAAGGAACAGAATATTTATTTCCAGGATCATAAGAAGGATTTAAATAGGACTCGCCAATGTTTGAAAGGTTCTTAAGTTCATCTGTTTTCAGCTCTTCTAACATTCCCTGAGAGGACATCTGCTCTACCATGTAATCACTTGGCTGAATAATATCATACGTTCCTTCTGATTCAGATTTTACCTTTGCAAGCATATCTTCGTTTGAAGAGTATGTAGATACATTTACCTTAATTCCAGTCTCTTTTTCAAACTTCTCTATCACAGAATCCGGCACATATTCTGTCCAGATAAAGATATTCAGTTCTCCATTTTTACCTGCGGAAGATTTAGACCCACATCCGGCAAGCATCGTTACTAACATTGTTGCGATCACTACAAGAGCTAACATTCTTTTTTTCATAAGCTTTCCTCTTTTCTTTTTAACTTTAATATATTCAACTTTCTAAATATTAAGGAAATCATCCTATTCCATTTTTTGAATATTCAAATTCTCCCACAGATTTTCCAAACATTTTCAGCTACGCTTTTTTTCGTTTTAATAAATCTGTCTGTGTTAAAACTACAAGAACAATCGTACCAATCAGGATTAAAGTAGAAAGCGCATTTACATCCGGTGATACACCGCTCTTAATGCTTTCCATTACTTTTAATGGATATGTTTTTGTCTGTCCATTTACAAAATAACTGATAATAACATCGTCAATTGATAAGGTAAATGCTAATAGGGCTCCACCGGCAATTCCTGGCGCTAAAACAGGTAACGTAATTTCAAAAAATGTACGGATTCGATTTGCTCCAAGATCAAGGCTGGCCTCCTCAATCGAACTGTCATAACCAGAAAGCCTTGCCCGGACGTTAAAAATAACATATGGAATAGAAAATGTTACATGAGCAAGAATCAATGTCAACATTCCTCTTGGCACATTTGTTTTGGAAAACATCGTTAAGAGAGATATACCCATTACAATTTCAGGAATAACAACCGGAATATACAAAAGTCCGTCAATCAGGCCTTTTCCTTTAAATTTATATTTATACATTCCGATTGCTCCAAGTGTTCCGACAATCGTTGCAAGTATCGTACTCGTAAGTGCAATTATTATTGTATTTCCAAAGGAACTTAACAGTGCATCATTATCAAATAATTTAATATACCAGTCAAATGTAAATCCTTTCCATGAAAGGTATGGCTTTGTTGTTGTCGCATTCATAGAGTTGACTACGATAACGGAAATCGGTAAGAATAAGAAAAGATACACTGCTGCACAAAAAATAACGCTTCCTGCTTTTCTTATTTTTTCTTTCTGTTTTCTCTTCATTCATCAACCCCCCAGACTTTCCATATCTCCGCCCATTTTCTGGTAAATTTTCACGAGCAGGAGTGTAATTAAAATTAATATAATAGACAATGCCGAACCAAGCGGCCAGTTATTTCCACTCTGGAACTGTCTCTCAATCAGGTTGCCGATTACATCTGCATTTCCTCCACCGAGAATATCGGATACAAAGAAGAATCCAAGACAAGGGATAAATACCATGATACATCCGGAAAAAATACCGCTTGAAGTAAGTGGTAAAACCACCTCAAAAAATGTAGAAACTCTTCTGGCTCCCAAATCTGCCGAAGCTTCTAAAAGACTTCCATCCAGCTTTTCAATTGCTGTATAAAGTGGAAGGACCATAAATGGAAACAGACAATATACCATACCTAATACAGTAGTCCCCTGCTTAAAAAGAAAATCTACCGGTCCGCTTGTAAGATGCATCGCCTGTAATGCTGTATTTAACCATCCATTTGTTCCAAGAAATGTTCTCCATCCATAAATACGAATCAGCGAATTCGTCCAAAATGGAATAATAACAAGCATATATAAAATCTTTTTCTTCTTGCTTTTTGTTCTTGCTATCAACCAGGAAAACGGATAAGCAACAAGTACACAAACAACCGTTGTAAGAAGCGCAATCACCAGCGACTGTACATAAATTTTTATGTAATCTGCATTCAGCAGTCTGCTGTAATTTTCTAATGTAAACTGAAATGTTACATTGTAATACTGATCAATGGAGCAAAAACTCATCACACCAACATAAATCAGAGGAATCGCAACGAGAATCACCATCCATAAACTGACCGGACCAACCATGATCGCAGCAGGAAGACTATTTGCACGCCATTCATGTTTTGATTTCTTTTTTGCCATACAAATACGCCTCCTAACCTAATGGAATACTGTCCACAGCCTGGAATATTAACTGATCCTGATTATGAATAAGAACCGCATCCTTTTCTTCCCAGTAAATATAAACGGAACTTCCAAGCTTCGGAAGCTCTTCTCCGGCTAATCTTTCAATCTTGAGTTCATTTCCATTTGGAAGGGAAACAATACATTTTATAACAGAACCTACATAAACATAATCTTTGACAATCGCTTTAATCGTAAATCCATCTATCGGGACATCCGAATATTTCATCTTTTCCGGTCTTACAGACACTGTGATATACTCATTCAAAGTAAATCCTTTTCCACATCCACAGATATTACCATTTTCAATCATAACGGAAATATGCTCTCCATCTATACTTCGGATACATCCGTCAAATGTATTCGTTTCTCCAATAAAAGTAGCAACAAATCTGGTCTTTGGACTTTCATAAATCTCAGATGGAGTACCAAGCTGATCTAAAACTCCGTCATGCATGATTGCAATACGGTCACTCATCGTAAGCGCTTCCTCCTGATCATGCGTGACATAAATAAATGTAATATTTAACTTTCTCTGCAATCTCTTTAACTCAAGCTGCATCTGCTTTCTTAACTTAAGATCCAGTGCGCCAAGCGGTTCATCTAAAAGAAGAACTCGCGGCCGATTAATCAATGCCCTCGCAATCGCCACTCTCTGTTTCTGCCCACCGGATAACTGACTCGGATATCTCTTCTCAAATCCTTCTAACTGTACAAGTGTCAGCATCTCTTTTACTTTTTTCTTAATCTCTTCTTTTGGCACTTTTTTCATCTTCAAACCATAGGCAACATTATCGTAAATTGTTTTATGAGGAAACAGAGCATAGCTCTGAAATACCGTATTTACATTTCTTTCAAATGGTTCTTTATCACCTATCGCTTCACCTTCTACTTTTATACTTCCACTTGTCGGTTCCTCAAAACCTGCGATCATTCGGAGCGTTGTTGTCTTACCACATCCAGAAGAGCCTAACAGCGTAAGGAATTCTCCCTCTTCCACCGTCAAATTCAAATCCTTCACTACATGATTTGTTCCATATATTTTATTTACGCCTTCAATTTCTACGATAGCTCCCACTGTCCTCACCTCTTCTTTTTTATATCTTAAAAGAAAAGAGAAGAATTGCCTTTCCGTTTTCATCCTTGAAAAACAAATCTTCTCTTATAATTTTCATAAAATTCTTTTTGTAAAGTTCCTTCTGCCTGGCTTTACAAAACTCTTTTTATAAAGTTCTGTTCACCTGATTTCGTAAAATTCTTTTACAAAGTTCTGTTCACCTGATTTCGTAAAACTCTTTTACAAAGTTCTGTTCACCTGATTTCGTAGAATTCTTTTACAAAGTTCTGTTCACCTGATTTCGTAGAATTCTTTTACAAAGTTCTGTTTACCTGATTTCGTAGAACTCTTTTATTGCCAGTCTTCGAATATAAGACTATAACGCCTTTAAGCCTCTCTCACCGGTTCGAAGCCTTACTGCCTCCTCAATATTTCGGATAAAAATCTTACCATCACCAACATGGTCAGTTGCACATTTTTCCCGAACTGCCATAATAATCGGCTCCACCACTTTATCTTCCACAACTACCTCAATGCGAATCTTTGGCAGCAGATTAATGGTTGTTTTAAACCCTTTAATCTCATTCACTGCCCCCTCATTCTCAATCACACCTTTCTGGGTTCCACATCCCATTACCGTAGATAAAGTCATACCACCACAATTTACATCATCTAAAATATGCTTAATATCTTCAAGCTTCTCTGGTCGAATAATCATAACTAATTCTTTCATGTCTATCCTCCTGTTCTTGCCATATCCTTAGAATTTTATAGCTTTAAAATTTTTGTACTCACTTTCGTAATTGAAATTCATATACTGACTTCCTTAACGGAAATTATTAAGGATATATCGCTATAATAAAAGAAAAAGGAAGCTGTATTTATCATTTACAGCTCCCTTGCTTTTGATACTGTGACTATACTCCATTGAGATATTTAATACAAGTCACCCTTTGAACCATTTTCTTACTACTTTATGATTACTTTTCAGGATAATGTGTCATTATATCTCATTTTTTCTTATTATTTTACTTCATACCATGACATCTTTCCTGCCTGTAGAACACTACCGGAAAAGGATAAATATTTCTCAACCTCTTATCAATATAAAGTACGTCCTTTTATTCCTTTTATTCCTTTTTTACTCCTTCTCCCGTATTTTCTTAAATAACTGCACCCTGTTACGAATTCCCAGTTTCCGATAAATATTTAAAATATGCTTCTTCAACGTATTGATACTAATAGATAAGTACTCGCAGATAAAATTATTATCCTTTCCTTCCATCAAAAGATGCAAAATATTATGTTCCTGTCTCGTAAGCCCAAACTTCTCCGTTGCCGCCGACACCGTAAGTTTTTCGCCAAACTGCATACGACTCTGCTTATGCTGCCACAAACGGTAAGCCAGATGATCCTTCAAAGTATCTATAAGAAATACATCATCATGACTGAAATCATCCTTACCGATATTGCGATATAAAGTTACCACCCCAAGAAACTTTTTATCCCTGGCCATGATCATCTGCAGCGAATAATGCCAGTTATTTGGCTTATAAATCTTCTGATAATACTCCGTTTCCACACGCATTTCATCAGAAATAATATCCGTCTCCCGATACACAATATTCTTTCCACTGTACATGATTCCCCTGCTGTAATCAATCCTGTCGTAAACTTCGCACAAATTCTCCTCACAATGATACGTAACAGGATCCGTCAGTTTATATTCCTCATCTATGGAAGCAAGATAAAAATCCGCACTGTCAAAATCC
>CAVCBH010000016.1:0-12866 GCA_963600375.1 bacterium
ATTAGGGGAAATGTGGCCTGGGAGCAAGCGTTGGATGCGAGCGCCTAAGCGAACATTCAACGCTTGCTCCCAGGCCACATTTCCCCTAATAGAAAGTCTAAGGTTTCGTCTCCTCTGCCAACACCCCACTGGAGCCACTCTTCGTCAAACTGCACAAAAAACTTCCCGATATTCCTTAAAAACTTTTTCGAAAAAACACTTGATTTATCCCTGAAATCGTGTATAATAGAAGACGTTGTGTGACATGATAGCAATGAAGCGCGAGGTTGCTGTGATGGAAAAATCCGTTGCAGGTTTTCCGTGGAGCGAATGTCAAGTTTAGAAACTGGCGACAAGTCACTGTACAATATTTACAATCTACAAATTCAGCGTAGAGACGCAGTGTGGTATCATAGATGATACACACGGAGGAGTGTACAGTCACCGCTTGTCGTACTAGATTAAGTGCGAAAAGGAGGCGACTTTTTTTATGGCAAGTCAAATTATGAGAATCACGTTGAAGGCGTATGATCATCAGTTAATCGATGCATCCGCAAAGAGCATCATCGAAACTGTAAAGAAAACAGGATCTAAGGTGAGCGGTCCAGTACCGATGCCAACTAAGAAAGAGGTAGTTACAATTCTTAGAGCGGTTCACAAATACAAAGATTCCAGAGAGCAGTTCGAACAGAGAACACACAAGAGATTAATTGATATCATCACACCAACACAGAAGACAGTTGATGCATTATCAAGACTTGAAATGCCAGCAGGTGTTTACATCGACATCAAGATGAAACAGAAATAATTTTACGTCCTATAGCTAGTATGATTATCCACGGCTTAAGCGTAAGACATTTTGAGAGGGTAATCCGCTGTAGACTAGAATGATTGCATCAGATGTTTGAAGCAATCCGCTGTAGAAAATTAGGAGGAAGACGAAATGAAGAAGGCTATTTTAGCAACAAAAATCGGTATGACTCAGATCTTCGCAGAAGATGGTGAATTAATTCCGGTTACAGTATTACAGGCTGGACCTTGTGAAGTAACACAGGTTAAAACAGTTGAAAATGACGGTTACAGTGCCGTACAGGTTGGCTTCCAGGATATGAGAGAAAAGTTATCTACAAAGCCAATGAAAGGACATTTCGAAAAAGCAGGAGTATCTGTTAAGAGATTCGTCAGAGAATTTAAATTAGACGATGCAGAGAATTACGAATTAGGTCAGAAAATCACAGTTGATGTTTTTGAAGCTGGTGATAAAGTTGATGCAACTGCTATTTCAAAAGGTAAAGGTTTTCAGGGAGCTATCAAGAGACATGGACAGCATACAGGTCCTAAGACACATGGTTCCAAATACCATCGTCATGCAGGATCAAATGGTATGGCATCTGATCCATCTAAGGTAATGAAGGGCAAGAAGATGCCTGGACAGATGGGACATGTACAGATCACTATCCAGAATCTTGAAGTAGTTAAAATAGATGCAGAAAATAATGTTATTTTAGTAAAAGGATCCGTTCCAGGACCTAAGAAGTCTTTAGTAACATTAAAAGCAGCAGTAAAAGCGTAGGCGCTTAAGGAAGGAGGACTTACAAATGGCATCAGTATCTGTTTATAATATGGAAGGTGCTCAGGTTGGTACAATCGAATTAAGCGATTCTATCTTTGCAGTGCCTGTGAATGAACATTTAGTACATCAGGCTGTTGTAGCACAGCTTGCAAATAAACGCCAGGGTACTCAGAAAGCTAAAACACGTTCTGAAGTAAGAGGCGGCGGAAGAAAACCATGGAGACAGAAAGGAACAGGTCATGCAAGACAGGGATCTATCCGTGCTCCACAGTGGACAGGCGGCGGAGTTGTATTTGCTCCAACACCAAGAGATTATTCCGTAAAGATGAATAAGAAAGAAAAACAGCTCGCAATGAAATCTGTTTTAACATCTAAAGTTAATGAGAGCAAGTTCATCGTATTAGATGAGTTAAAATTAGCTGAGATTAAAACAAAACAGATCAAAGCAGTTTTAGATAATCTCAAAGTTGAGAAGGCTTTAATCGTAACAAAGGAAAAAGACGATGTTGTGGTTAAGTCAGCTAACAACTTACCTAAAGTAGCAACTACTGCATTAAACAACATCAACGTATACGATATTCTTAAATACGATACAGTTGTTGTTACAAGCGAGGCAGTTGCAGCAATCGAGGAGGTATACGCATAATGGCAGATTTAAAATATTATGACGTCATCTTAAAGCCAGTTGTAACTGAAAAAAGTATGACTGCTATGGGCGAAAAGAAATACACATTTTACGTAAATCCAGATGCAACTAAGACTCAGGTTAAAGAAGCAGTTGAGAGAATGTTCGAGGGTGCTAAAGTTGCTAAAGTTAACACAATGAACTTAAATGGTAAAAAGAAAAGAAGAGGCATGGTTTACGGAAGAACTGCTGCTAAGAAAAAAGCCATTGTTCAGTTAACACAGGACAGTGCAGATATTCAGATTTTTGAAGGTCTGTAAGATTTAAGATAACAGGAAATTATACGCATAAAAGCGTGATATCAAATATTCGGAAACGAAAGGAGTGAAAGTAATGGGAATCAAAACTTATAACCCATATACACCTTCCAGAAGACATATGACCGGTTCTGATTTTTCAGAGATCACAAAGAAAACTCCTGAGAAATCCCTCACTTATTCTTTAAAGAAGAATTCCGGCCGTAACAACCAGGGAAAAATCACAGTTAGACATCGTGGTGGCGGTGCTAAGAAGAAATATAGATTAATCGATTTCAAGAGAAATAAAGACGGTATTCCAGCAAAAGTTGTTGCTATCGAATACGATCCAAACAGAACAGCAAACATTGCTTTAATCTGTTACGTAGATGGACAGAAGTCCTACATTATTGCACCTAACAAATTAGAGGTTGGCGCAACAATTATGAATGGCCCGGACGCTGAAATTCATGTTGGAAACTGCCTTCCACTTGAGAATATCCCAGTTGGTACAGAAATTCACAACATCGAGATGCATCCTGGAAAAGGAGCTCAGTTAGTTCGTTCCGCTGGTAACTCCGCACAGCTTATGGCTAAGGAAGGAAAATACGCAACATTAAGACTTCCATCCGGAGAAATGAGAATGGTTCCTCTGAACTGTCGTGCTACTATCGGTCAGGTTGGAAACATCGAACATGACCTTATCAACATTGGTAAAGCAGGACGTAAACGTCACATGGGAATCCGTCCTACAGTTCGTGGTTCTGTTATGAACCCTAATGACCATCCACACGGTGGTGGAGAAGGTAAAGCTAGTATCGGTCGTCCAGGTCCATGTACTCCATGGGGTAAACCGGCACTCGGCTTAAAGACCAGAAAGAAAAACAAGCAGTCTAACAAGTTGATTGTAAGAACAAGAGACGGAAAGAACGTTAAATAATTAAGGAGGTAACTCATGGCTCGTTCATTAAAAAAAGGACCATTTGCTGATGCAAGTTTATTAAAAAAAGTAGATGCGATGAATCAGTCCGGCGACAAGAGTGTTATTAAAACATGGTCCCGCCGTTCCACTATCTTCCCATCCTTCGTAGGTCATACCTTCGCAGTTCATGATGGAAGAAGACATGTACCTGTATATGTTACAGAAGATATGGTTGGACACAAATTAGGAGAATTCGTTGCAACCAGAACATACAGAGGACATGGAAAAGACGAAAAGAAGAGTAAAGTTAGATAGATAACAGCCTGAAAGGAGGGTTCATCCATGGCAAAAGGACATAGATCCCAGATTAAGAGAGAGAGAAATGCAAATAAAGATAACAGACCATCTGCTAAGCTTTCTTACGCCAGATGTTCTGTAACAAAAGCATGTTTCGTACTTGATGCCATCAGAGGTAAAGATGTTGAAACAGCTTTAGGAATTTTAGAATATAATCCAAGATATGCTTCAGAAATCATTGGAAAGTTATTAAAATCTGCCATTGCAAACGCAGAGAACAATAATGGCATGAATAGAGAAAACCTTTATGTAGCAGAGTGTTACGCAGATAAAGGACCTACAATGAAGAGAATACAGCCTAGAGCACAGGGCCGTGCTTACAGAATCGAAAAGAGACAGTGCCATATTACTGTTGTTCTGGATGAAAGATAAGGAGGTTTACAATGGGACAGAAAGTTAATCCTCATGGTTTAAGAGTCGGAATCATCAAGGATTGGGATTCAAGATGGTATGCAGAAAAAGATTTCGCAGACAATCTTGTTGAAGATGATAAAATTAGAAAATATATTAAAAAACGTTTATACAGCGCAGGAATTTCCAGAACAGAAATCGAACGTGCTTCTGATCGTGTAAAGATTATTATTCATACAGCAAAACCAGGTATCGTTATCGGACGTGGTGGTTCTGCAATCGATGAGTTAAAGAAAGAGCTTGAAAAGCTTACAGGAAAGAAACTCATCATCGAAATCAAAGAAGTTAAGAGATTTGATGTAGATAAAGACGCTCAGTTAGTAGCTGAGAACATCGCACAGCAGTTAGAGAATCGTATTTCCTTCCGTCGTGCAATGAAGTCCTGTATGCAGAGAACTATGAGAAACGGCGCATTAGGAATCAAGACATCTTGTTCCGGTCGTTTAGGCGGAGCTGATATGGCCCGTACAGAGTTCTACAGCGAGGGAACAATTCCACTGCAGACACTTAGAGCAAATATTGATTATGGTTTCGCAGAAGCTAACACAACTTACGGAAAAGTTGGTGTTAAAGTTTGGGTATACCATGGTGAAGTACTTCCTACAAAGGAAACTAAGGAAGGGAGCGATAAATAATGTTAATGCCTAAAAGAGTAAAACGTCGTAAACAGTTCCGTGGTTCCATGGCTGGAAAAGCTACAAAAGGAACAACTATCACTTATGGTGATTTCGGACTGGTAGCTTGTGATCCATGTTGGATTAAATCCAACCAGATCGAAGCAGCCCGTGTAGCCATGACTCGTTATATGAAGCGTGGTGGTAAAGTTTGGATCAAGATTTTCCCAGATAAACCGGTTACAGCAAAACCTGCAGAAACTCGTATGGGTTCTGGTAAAGGTTCACTGGAATATTGGGTAGCAGTAGTTAAACCAGGTCGTGTAATGTTTGAAGTTGCTGGAGTACCTGAAGAAACAGCGAGAGAAGCTTTACGTCTTGCAATGCATAAATTGCCTGTAAAATGTAAAATCGTATCTCGTGCAGATTTAGAAGGCGGTGATAACAGTGAAAACAACTAAGTATGTAGAAGATTTAAGAACAAAATCCATCGCAGAACTTAATGAAGAATTAGTAGCTGCTAAAAAGGAATTATTTAATTTAAGATTCCAGAACGCAACAAATCAGTTAGATAACACCAGCAGAATCAAAGAAGTCAGAAGAAATATTGCCAGAATCCAGGGAATTATTGCTGAACAGAATAGTGCTGAGTAATCGGGAAGGAGGAATTTGTTGTGGAAAGAAACCTTAGAAAAACTCGTGTAGGTCTCGTAACAAGCGATAAAATGGATAAAACAATCGTTGTAAGTGTAACAGACAACGTAAAACATCCTTTATATAACAAGATCGTAAAAAGAACTTATAAATTAAAAGCTCATGACGAAAACAATGAGTGTAGAATCGGTGACAGAGTAAAAGTAATGGAAACAAGACCTTTATCTAAAGATAAGAGATGGAGACTTGTTGAAATCGTTGAGAAGGCTAAATAGTTAGCACGGAAGGAGATATAGTATGATCCAACAGGAATCTAGACTTAAAGTTGCTGATAATACTGGAGCAAAAGAACTTCTTTGTATCCGTGTTATGGGTGGCTCAACAAGAAGATATGCTAATATCGGTGACACTATCGTTGCTACAGTTAAAGATGCAACACCAGGAGGTGTTGTAAAAAAAGGTGACGTAGTTAAAGCCGTAGTTGTACGTACCAAAAAAGGCGCTCGTCGTAAAGATGGTTCTTACATCAAATTTGACGAAAATGCTGCAGTTATCATCAAAGATGACCTGAATCCAAGAGGAACCCGTATTTTTGGACCAGTTGCTAGAGAACTTCGTGAGAAGAAATTCATGAAGATTGTTTCCTTAGCACCGGAAGTATTATAAGGAGGTAACTACTGTGGCTCAGAAAATTAAAAGAAATGACATGGTAAAAGTTATTGCCGGTAAAGATATTGATAAAGAAGGAAAGGTTCTTTCCGTTGACGCTAAGAATCATAAAGTTGTTGTAGAAGGCATCAACATGGCTACAAAACATACAAAACCAAGCATGCAGAATCAGGCAGGCGGAATTGTTCAGGAAGAAGCAGCAATCGACGTATCTAACGTTATGCTTCTCCACAACGGACAGCCTACAAGAGTTGGTTTCAAGTTTGTAGATGGAAAGAAAGTACGTTTCGCAAAATCAACTGGCGAAGTAATCGACTAATTTAAGAGAGGAGGCTGACCGAAGTTGAGTAGACTTAAAGAACAGTATGACAGCCAGATCAAGGCTGCCATGATGAAAAAATTTGGCTATAAAAATGAAATGCAGATTCCAAAGCTCGTTAAGATCGTTGTAAACATGGGTGTTGGTGATGCAAAAGAAAATCATAAATTATTAGATTCTGCAATCGGTGATATGGAAAAGATCACAGGTCAGAAAGCTGTAGTTTGTAAAGCAAAGAAATCCGTTGCTAACTTCAAGTTAAGAGAAGGAATGCCAATCGGATGTAAAGTAACTTTAAGAGGCGAGAAGATGTACGAATTTGCTGATCGTCTTATCAACCTTGCTTTACCACGTGTACGTGACTTTAGAGGTGTTAATCCTAACGCATTTGACGGAAGAGGAAACTATGCACTTGGAATCAAAGAGCAGTTAATCTTCCCTGAAATCGAGTACGATCAGGTAGACAAAGTTAGAGGTATGGATGTTATCTTCGTTACAACAGCTCATACTGATGAAGAAGCTCGTGAATTACTTACTTTATTTGGAATGCCGTACGCAAGATAGTTAGGAGGATTTCTAATGGCTAAGAAAGCAATGAAAATTAAACAGCAGCGTAAACAGAAATTCTCATCTAGAGAATATTCTCGTTGCAAAATTTGTGGCCGCCCACATGCTTATTTAAGAAAATACGGAATCTGCAGAATCTGCTTCCGTGAATTAGCATACAAAGGTCAGATTCCTGGAGTTAAAAAAGCAAGCTGGTAGAAATATTAGGAAGGAGGCAGCTAATAATGACAATGAGCGATCCAATTGCAGATATGCTTACTAGAATTCGTAATGCAAACACTGCAAAACACGATACAGTAGATGTTCCTGCATCTAAAATGAAAATTTCCATCGCTGATATTCTTTTAAAAGAAGGATATATCAAAGGTTATGACATCATCGAGGATGGTGCATTTAAGACAATCCGTATTGCATTAAAATACGGTGCGGATAAGAACGAAAGAATTATTTCTGGATTAAAGAGAATCTCTAAACCAGGACTTCGAGTATATGCAGACGTTGAGAATATGCCAAAAGTACTTGGTGGTTTAGGTGTTGCAATCATCTCCACAAACAAAGGTGTTGTTACAGACAAAGAAGCTCGTTCTATGAACGTAGGTGGAGAGGTATTAGCATTTGTATGGTAGTTCTTTAAGAACTGTATTACATTAACCGTACAGGTTACGGGATTAGCTTGATAAGAAAGGCTTTTCATAAAGCCTTTTCTCAAAAGCTCATCATATTGATGAGAAAGATATATATACTACTGAAAACAGAAAAGACACGGTCTTTTCCGACAATTTAAGGAGGTGCAATATGTCACGAATTGGTAGATTACCAGTTGAAATTCCTGCAGGTGTTGAAGTAACTGTTGCAGAGAACAACGTTGTGACTGTAAAGGGTCCTAAAGGAACACTCACAGAGAGTCTTCCAGTAGAAATGGACATTAAAGTTGAAAATAATCAGGTAGTTGTTACAAGACCTAGCGATTTAAAGAAAATGAAATCTTTACACGGTCTTACAAGAACTCTGATTGCAAATATGGTAACAGGTGTTACAAAAGGATACGAAAAAGTTCTTGAAATCAACGGTGTTGGTTACAGAGCTCAGAAACAGGGCAAGAAACTTATTCTTTCTCTTGGATATTCTCATCCTGTAGAAATCGAAGATCCTGAAGGTCTTGAGTCTGTATTAGACGGACAGAACAAGATCACAATCAAGGGAATTGACAAACAGAAAGTTGGACAGTACGCAGCTGAAATCAGAGAAAAGAGAAAACCAGAACCTTACAAGGGAAAAGGTATCAAGTATGCTGATGAAGTAATCAGACGTAAAGTCGGCAAGACAGGTAAGAAATAATTAGGAGGAAGTAAGAATGATTAATAAAAAATCAAGAAGTGAAGTTCGTGCTAAAAAACATAGAAGACTTCGTAACCGCATCAGCGGAACTGCTTCTACTCCACGTTTAGCCGTATTCAGAAGCAACAATCATATGTATGCTCAGATTATCGATGATACCGTTGGAAAAACTCTTGTTTCAGCTTCTACAGTACAGAAAGAAGTTAAGGCAGAGCTTGAAAAGACTAATGATGTTGCAGCAGCAGCTCATTTAGGAACAGTAATTGCCAAGAGAGCAATTGAAAAAGGTATCACAACAGTTGTCTTCGACAGAGGAGGTTTCATTTACCAGGGTAAGATTCAGGCACTGGCAGATGCAGCCCGTGAAGCTGGTCTTAATTTCTAAACAAGGAGGATATAACATGAAGCGCGAATTAATTGATGCTAGTCAATTAGAATTAGAAGAAACAGTAGTATCAATCAAACGTGTTACTAAGGTAGTAAAAGGTGGACGTAATATGCGTTTCGCTGCTTTAGTAGTAGTTGGTGATAAAAACGGTCATGTTGGAGCTGGTTTAGGTAAAGCGATTGAAATTCCTGAAGCTATCCGTAAGGGAAAAGAAGACGCTATGAAGAAACTGGTTAAGGTTCCTGTAAATGAAGTAGGTTCCATTCCACATGATTTCATTGGAAAATTTGGAAGTGCAGAAGTTTTATTAAAAGCATCTCCAGAAGGTACCGGTATCATCGCCGGAGGTCCTTCTCGTGCGGTTCTTGAACTTGCAGGATATAAGAATATCCGTTCCAAAGCATTAGGTTCTAACAATAAACAGAACGTAGTACTTGCTACAATCGCTGGTCTTAAAGAGATTAAGACTCCAGAAGAAGTTGCAAGACTTCGTGGCAAATCAGTTGACGAACTGTAAAAGGAGGAAAGAAAGATGGCAGATAAATTAAAAATCACATTAGTTAAGTCTCCTATCGGTGCTATTCCTAAACAGAGAGCAACTGTAGAAGCATTAGGACTTAAGAAAGTCAACAAAACAGTTGAAATGCCTGACAACGATGCTGTACGCGGAATGATTTGGCATGTTAGACACCTGGTAAAAGTTGAAGAAATTTAATTGCAGATAAGGAGGTACCCGTAAATGAATTTATCTAATTTACATCCTGCTGCAGGTTCCAAACACAGCGATGCTTTCCGTGTAGGTCGTGGACATGGTTCAGGAAACGGAAAGACTGCAGGCAGAGGACAGAAAGGTCAGAAATCTCGTTCTGGCGGAAAAGTTCGTGTAGGTTTTGAAGGTGGACAGATGCCTTTATACAGAAGACTTCCTAAGAGAGGCTTCACTTGCATCAACTCAAAGAAAATCATCGCAATCAATGTTTCCGAACTTGAAAGATTCGAAGCAGATAGCGTTGTAACAATCGACACTTTAATTGAAAGTGGTTTAGTAAAAAATACCTTTGATGGTGTTAAAATTCTTGGAAACGGAGAATTAAGCAAGAAGCTTACAGTTCAGGTTAACGCATTCTCTAAGAGTGCTGTAGCTAAGATTGAAGCTGCTGGCGGAAAAGCTGAGGTGATTTAATGTTCGAAACTCTCAGAAATGCTCTGAAAGTGAAGGATATTAGAAAGAGACTCCTATTTACATTAGTAGTTTTAATTATCTGCCGATTGGGCAGTCAGCTTCCAATACCGGGAATTGACACTGATACAATCAGCCAGTATTTAAACTCATTGTTAGGAGATTCTTTTAACCTGTTGAATTCCTTTACTGGCGGATCATTTGAATCTATGTCACTGTTCGCGTTAAACGTAACACCATATATCACGGCATCCATTATCATACAGCTACTTACCATTGCCATTCCGGCATTGGAAGAGCTGTATCGTGATGGCGAGGACGGACGTAAGAAGATTAACAACATCACAAGATTTGTTACTCTTGGGCTTTCCGTTCTTGAAAGTGCTGGTCTGGCAATCGGTTTTGGCAATCAGGGTCTTTTGTCAAACTATGGTCCGCTGATCGTAATGGAGATGATTGTCTGCTTAACAGCAGGATCTGTCTTCGTTATGTGGCTTGGAGAACAGATTACAGACAAAGGTGTAGGAAATGGTATTTCCATCATCTTACTTTGTAACATTGTTTCCCGTATGCCAAGTGATTTATATAATCTATACCAGAAATTTATGGAAGGTAAACAGATTAGCAACATAATTATTGCCGGAGTGATTATTTTCGTAGTCATCATTGGAACAATTATTCTTACAATTATTTTAAATGATGCAGAGAGAAGAATCCCTGTGCAGTATTCAAGAAAAATCCAGGGTGGAAGCCAGCTTGGAGGATTAGGATCAACATTACCTGTAAAAGTAAATACAGCAAACGTAATGCCAATCATCTTTTCTTCCTCACTGCTACAGTTCCCACTGGTAATCAAGCAGCTTGTTGGAGCAAGTCCAAAAGGTACTGCTGGATTTATCTTCAACGCATTAAATCAGTCTAACTGGTGTAATCCAGATCACTGGAACTGGTCAATTGGTTTAATCGTTTACCTGGTTCTTAACGTAATATTTGCATATTTCTACACGTCGATTACATTTAATCCATTAGAAATATCCAATAATATGAAGAAACAGGGTGGTTATATTCCAGGAATTCGTCCTGGTAAAACAACCGTTGATTATTTAAACTCAATTTTAACTTATATTATTTTTATCGGTGCAGTCGGTCTTTGTATCGTTGCAGTAATCCCGATTTTCTTTAACGGCTACTTTGGTGCGAATGTCTCCTTCGGAGGAACATCTATCATCATTATCGCTGGTGTAGTATTAGAGACAATGAAACAGATTGAATCTCAGACATTAGTACGTCAGTATACCGGATTTTTAACAGAATAATATTCGAATTTTTATAGAAAACCTGTGTTGTTGAATCTATGATTGAACAGCGCAGGTTTTTTTGTTAATAAATCCGAGAGCGTCTGTTGATATCCTCCCAAGGGTAATTTCTTGTCTTACTTTCGGGAATTTTCCCAAATACCATGGAAAAATACAAAATATTAAGCACATTTGTAAAAATGTATAATTTACAGAACAAAGAAAATGTTGTAATATATAAATATAGAAACGGGTGACATAAGCGGTAATATTTGTGCGGTTTTATCGGAATGTATTTTTATACGAGCAATCGTATAGTGAATTTGATTTATTTCCGATATATTTTATTGCTCAGATAAGCAGAAAGGGAATGCGTAGCTTTTTGTCATGCGGCCAAAACAAATGGAGGTATAAGAAGATATGTATGACATTATTGTAATTGGTGCCGGTGTTACTGGTACTTGTACTGCAAGAGAGTTGTCCAAGTATCAGGTAAATATGTGCGTAATCGACAAAGGTGATGACGTAGCATCAGGAACATCCAAAGCAAACAGTGGTATTGTTCATGGTGGATATGACTGTAAGCCAGGAACTCTTATGGCTGAGATGAACGTAAGAGGTAATGAACTTCTTTATGAACTGGCAGAGGATCTGGACTATCCAATTAAGAAGAACGGTTCCCTCATTGTCTGTACTGTACCGGAAGAAAGAGGTAAGTTAGATGTTCTCTTAGAGCAGGCAAAAGAGAACGGTGTTCCAGGATGTCGTATTATTGATAAAGAAGAAGCTCTTAAGATGGAGCCTAATCTTACAGATAATACAGTAGCAGCTCTGTATGTTCCAACAGGTGGTATTATCTGTCCATGGGGACTTGCTATCGCTATGGGTGAGAATGCTGCAATGAACGGATGCGAATTTAAGTTTGAACATGCAGTTGAGAACATTATCAAAAAAGATGATCACTATGAAGTAGTAACCAATAAAGGAACATTTGAAACTAAGATCGTTGTTAACGCAGCAGGTGTATATGCAGATACTCTTCATAACATGGTTAGTGAAGATAAGAAACATATCATCTCTCGTAGAGGTGAGTACCTCCTTATGGATAAAGAATTAGGAGATTACTTCTCAGCAACAGTATTCCCACTTCCAGGTAAGATGGGTAAAGGTATTCTCTGTGCACCTACAATCCACGGCAATATGTTCGTAGGACCTTCCGCAACAGATGTTGATGGAAAAGATGCTGTAGAGACAACACAGGAGATTCTTGATGATTTAGCTTACAAAGCACAGCACAGCTACCTCACAAGAACAAAACTTCCTATGAATAAGATCATCACTTCTTTCGCCGGACTTCGTGCTCATTTACCAGAACATGAATTCATTATCGAAGAAGCAAAAGATGCACCAGGATTCTTTGATGCATTAGGAATCGAGTCTCCAGGTCTTACAAGTTCTCCAGCTATCGCTGAGAGAATCGCTGGACAGATTCAGGAAAAATATCACTTCCCAGAGAAGGATAACTTTATTGCAAAACGTAAAGATGTTATCCATATGGCAGACCTTACATTAGAAGAAAAGAACGCTTTGATCAAAGAAAAACCAGAATTCGGCAGCATCGTATGTCGTTGTGAGATGATTACTGAAGGCGAGATCATGGATGCCATCAACCGTCCAAT
>CAVCBH010000017.1:0-9671 GCA_963600375.1 bacterium
TTACACCTTTTTGCAAAGAGGTAAGAAAATTAGAAGAAGAGTTTAAAAACTGTCGTAAACTGCTTACAGCAGTCGGTGATGAAAACCGACAACATCTGCTTTGTGTCATGCTAAATTGTCCTGTCGAAGGTGCACGCGTGACAGAAATTACCGAGATGCCCCATCTTTCGAGACCTGCGGTATGCAACTACACTTAAAATTATCGGCATGATTGCTATGACAATAGATCATATTGGTTATTTCCTGCTTCCGAAAGTTATAGGATTACGGATAATCGGACGTGTTGCATCATTGCACACCGCATGCGAAGTGTGGCTGGAGCAGACAGGATTGTCGTTCTCAAAGATGGCAGTGTAGCTGAGCAGGGAAGCCCGGATGAACTGTACTGTAGTGGTGGGATATACCGTCATATGGTGGATCTGCAGATACAAAGCAAACAATGGGTTATGGAATAAATTGTCGCAATAGAATTTCTTCTGGCTAAGCATGTGGCTGAGACTTCTAAGAAGATGATTGCAACAGATTATTCTGCAGATTCTTCACAAACAGCGTCTTTCTTTTTTCTGGATTCTAAAGCCAATGGGATTGCGGTAGCCTTATTTCAATAAGCCGGTCTTTTTCGGCATAGAGGGCTTTTGTGTTGTAGAATACGCAGGATTATTTATGCGAATTGTCATATGCCTGGCGGATATCCTTTGGAAGACCCTCTGGAATGAGAGCCTTTGCCTTGTATTCATTGCCATCTTCCATGGCCTGAGTGTAATACCAACACTTAAACTTGAGCATATCCAGTGTTTTGTGTAACTGCTGGATTTCTGCTTCCACACGTTCCTTCTGCCTATGGATAAGCTCAAAGCGGTTGGAATAAGTAGCAGAACCTTCTGCGCACCATTCCATAAAGAGCTTAATGTCCTTGATCTCAAGTCCAGATTTCTTCAGGCATCCGATCACTCTAAGCGCTTCAATTTCATTATCACTGAATTTGCGAATGCCGGATTCTCGTGCAAGCTTCGGGAAAAGACCCTGTTTATCGTAATAGCGGAGCGTAGAAATGGGTAAATCAAACATTTCCGCTACCTGTCCTATTGTATACATGGCATACCTCCAAATCCTTGTAAACGTTCAGAACCCACCTCCAAAATGCTCCGCATTTCGTCGGTGTGGCGTATCCGCCAAATGAAATTGCATGAAAAAGCATTCATGATTTTCCTACAATTTTGCTTGGCTCTGAACGTTTACAAATTATTTTCAAAAATGTCTTGACCTAAAGTAAGGTTTAGGGACTATTGTTAGTATAGCACATAAAATAAGGTGCTTCAAGATGTGAAATCAGGGAGGAAAATTGCCATGAAGTTTGAAAATAAGGATGTTTTTGAGCAGTACAATATGTTTGGAACCGGCGAGTCTAATACTGCATATGCCAGGTATTTTATCGGTGATTCATTCTTAAATCCGCTTACGGATCCGAAGAGTGGGCTATTTGCTGCCAATGTGACTTTTGCACCAGGCTGCCGCAATAACTGGCATGTCCACCATGCAAAAAGTGGCGGCGGCCAACTGCTCATCTGTACCGCCGGAGAGGGCTGGTATCAGGAGGAAGGAAAGAGCGCCGTCAGTCTGCAGGAGGGAAGAGTTGTAATGATTCCTGCGGGTGTCAAGCACTGGCATGGAGCAAAGCAGGACAGCTGGTTTTCTCATATCGCTGTTGAGGTTCCCGGAGAGGATTGCAGCAATGAGTGGTGTGAACCGGTAAGCAATGAGGAATACAACAGGTTAAAAGAGGTTGACTTGCGATAAGGAAAAGAACGGAGGAAAGATAGATTATGTCTAAGATTGTTCAGACAGCAGGCAGAGATGCACTCGGAGAATTTGCTCCGGAGTTCGCACATTTCAATGATGATATTCTCTTTGGAGAAAACTGGAACAATGATGATATTGATTTGAAAACGAGGAGTATCATCACAGTGGTAGCGCTGATGGCGCAGGGAATCACAGATTCTTCTTTGAAATTTCATCTTCAGAACGCGAAGAATCGCGGCGTTACGAAGAAAGAAATCGTGGCTATCATCACTCATGTCGCGTTTTATGCAGGATGGCCGAAGGCGTGGGCTGTGTTTGATCTCGCAAAAGAAGTATGGAAAGAGGAATAATTTATGTTTTATAAAATGAAAAAACTTAGCAATGGAGTGGAAATTCCAGTGCTGGCTCTTGGCACCTGGTTTATTGACGATGATAAGGCAGACGATGCTGTAAGAACTGCTGTACAGATAGGCTACCGTCATGTAGATACCGCACAGGCTTATGGAAATGAGCGTGGTATAGGCGAAGGAATCCGCACCTGCGGTATACCGCGAGAACAGATCTTTGTCACATCAAAGGTTGCCGCAGAACATAAGACATATGAAGCGGCAGCGGCAAGTATTGACAAGACTCTTGCCGATATGGGTCTTGATTATCTTGATATGATGATCATTCACAGTCCACAGCCCTGGGACAAGGTAAATCAGAGCGAGGATCGCTATATAGAAGGTAATCGCGTAGCATGGCAGGCACTGGAGAATGCTTACAAGGCAGGAAAACTACGTGCCATCGGCGTATCCAATTTCCTGCAGAAAGATATTGAAAGCCTGTGGGAGACAGCAGAAATCAAGCCTATGGTGAATCAGGTACTTTGCCATATTTCTAATTCACCGCTGGAATTGATCGATTATTGCCAGAAGAAGGGAATCGTGATGGAGGCATATTCTCCGGTTGCCCATGGTGAGGCACTGAAAAACAAGGCAATCGCCGATATGGCTGAAAAGTATGGTGTTACAATTCCGCAGTTGTGCATCCGCTTTGATATTCAGCTCGGCATGATTGTTCTGCCAAAGACCGCAAATCCGGAGCATATGAAGACAAACGCGGCTGTTGATTTTGTGATTTCAGATGAAGATATGGAAATCCTCAAGCATTTGGAAAAAATCAAGGACTATGGGGAGTATGGTTTCTTCCCAGTATTTGGAGGCAAGTTATAAATCTCCTGGAAACTAAAAATCAAGCTTCCCGCCATCAGGTAAATTTCCAGTGGTGAGAAGCTTGTTATGTCTTGAGGGGATATTAATATACTACAGCATCATCTGTTGTGAAGCCGTCCAGAGAATTTTCTTTGGTCTGAATGCAGACAAATGAAATTCCCTCATCATCTGCCGCAAAAAACTGACGCTTTGCAGCGGGTGAGATTCTTACCCAATCACCGGCAGTGAGAGAAACTTCTTCTCCATCAATGATGACTTTTCCTTTACCGGAAAGAATGCCGTAAACCTCCTCGTTGTTCTTATGAGAGTGTACAAAAGGAACGTTAGCTCCTGCAGGAAGATTGTTGATACTGATTTCTGCACCTGTGAGGGAAAGTGTTTCATGAAGTTCTGCTCTGCCTTCATTTCCTATATTTGTTTTTGCATAATTTAACATGGTGTATACCTCCATTTTTGATTTTATTGCCTTTGCAAATATAGGATAACCTACTGCACACTCAAATAATAGTACGCACTTTTTTATAACTATACATTCAAAAATGAATGTGTTATAATTCTCCTGGAGGTAAGGAAGATATGAAGACGAAGGATGAACTTCCTGCTTGCCCAGTAGCAACAGCAGTGGCACTTGTAGGTGGCAAATGGAAGCTTCTTATTATACGAAATCTTAGGGTGCGTCCCTGGAGATTCAATGAATTGCAGAGAGATTTAGAAGGTATATCCCAGAAAGTACTGACTGACAGCTTGAGGCAGATGATGAATGACGGACTTGTATATAGGCACGATTATCAGGAAATGCCGCCAAGGGTTGATTATAGTTTGACTGAATTAGGAGAAAAGATGCTGCCAATCATTGATGCTCTGGCTGATTTTGGAAATTATTATAAATCGGTTACTTCGTGATGGATATGTTCCCTCAAACAGGCAACTACTACGAAGCCGCAAGGAACTGCGGAAACGAGTACATCGACATCAACGACATCATTTACGACTCAGAGGTTGAAAACCTGGTAGCCTGCATTCGCGTTATCGCAGATGTACATGGTATGAAATGTAAGCAAGCCCACCGCTTTATCAACAACATAATCAATGTAATCAGGGTTACCTTTCAGTTGATCATAATTCATGGTTACAAAGGCTCTGGGAGTTTTCCAAGTGAAAAGATACTGATCTGATATTGCTATTGGAAAGGTACAATCCTATACGCGTCAGAGTGTACCAGGGGTAGGAAAGACCTTAGCTCTTGAATTCTACGGCTTTTCTTGTTCGCCTGCAAAGTATTCACAGCCTTCTGCCAGTTTTAGAAAACTCCGCAATATTTTATTCGTAGAATGTCCCTTATAATATGCTCCGAATGATAACGGTTTTATATCAGTAATGGGGATAGTGATCACATTCGCCCAGTCGGGTACAAATATCTCCGGAAGGATGGTGATACCATATCCTGCTTCGACAAGCAATACAGCATCTTCGGAATATTCACATAAATAAGAGTCTTTGATTTTTTTATCTTTTAATATTTTTTTCTGTGTCTCTGCAATTTCCGGTGAAGCTGATATCGGAGTATAAACAATAAATTTATATTCTTGAATATCATTTAAAGCGATGGTTTTCTGTGTTGCGGCAGGGTGGTTTATCGGACATACACAGCTGAGAGACATCTGCGTTAATTCTCTGTAAATAACATTTTTTTTCTGATTCACATTTATTTTTGTTCCCAATGCGATATCTATAACTTCATCATCAATCTTAGGTGGAATCTGACTTAGTGGAATGTGCCTGAACTGGGGATGAAAGTCTGGATAGGTGTCACGCATTTTCTTTAAAACATCTAGCAGCAGTTGCATCTGAGAGGGACTGCTGCATCCAATAGCGAGTGTTTCATACTCTGTAATACCAGTTTTTGAAAAGCGTGCCCTTGCACGAAACATAATCTGCTGCATGGACTTTGCGTCGTCTAAAAAGTACATGCCTTCTGTTGTTAGTGAGACAGAGCGTGTGGAGCGCTTAAAAAGCTTTACCCCTAATTCTGCTTCTAATGTCTGAATCTGATGTGTGACAGCAGGTTGGGATATATTCAGTTCTTCGGCAGCTCGTGCAAAATTCAGATGATTCGCAATCGCAAGAAAACATTCAATTTGTATTTCTGTCATATAAATTCTCCATTTAATTAGTAGGTATTCGCAGCGTATTCCTATATTGTACGGTGATAGATTTTCCTACAATTATTATAGAAAATCTCATTAGTATTTATCAATATATAACACCAATTATAGGATACGGATTATATTGTCAAACAACATACAGATATAATTAGATGTATCTGGAAAATCAAAAAATAATCTGCGTACTCTGATCATGATATATTTTTATGCTAATAGTGGTTCTTACACATAGTATATTTATTAATATTATTTCGATTTGTTTATTAATAATAACATCTTTGAAATTCATTTTCAACTCATTTCGAGTTAGAATATTATGCGAGCGAACAATTTTTGGTTTGTTTACGTATATGGAGGGAGAAGAAGAAATGCATATTCAGGAAATATATTTATTTGCACATAAGTTATTTGCTATGGCAGAAAAAGCTGCAATAGAGCAGTTGTCAAAGTATAACTTATCTATCAGCCAATGCTGTTTATTACTGTATATACAACAAAGGCATCCAGAAGGAACCAATATTACAGGACTTCATCGTGAGCTTAGTATTTCCAAAGCTTCCCTGTCTGAAAAGTTAAAAAAATTACGTCATACAGGATATGTTGAAGCAACGCAGTGTGAATCAGATGAAAGACAGAAAAAAATCATGATTTCAGAAACTGCTCAGGAGATAATGCCGGAAATTTCTGATGCCATGGAAGAAATTAATAATGCAGTAGCTGATAAGCTGACAGATAAAGATATGCGGCTTCTGAAAACAATTGTAAGAGAATTACAAAATATCGTAATGGAGGTTGAACAGAATGATTAAACGATTACTACAAAGTATACGGGAGTACAAAGCAGCGTCTATACGAACTGCTGTTTTTGCCGGACTTGAAGTACTGCTGGAAATTATCATTCCTTTTTTTATGGCAGATATTATCGACAAAGGAATTTATGGCGGAAATATGAATCTTTTGCTGAAATTAGGAGTGGTGATGGGAATCTGTGTTATTGCAGGTTTGATTTTAGGATTTTGTGCCGGAGCAGAGGCGGCAAATGCATCTGCCGGATTTGCAAAGAATCTTAGAAAAGATATGTATTATCATATTCAGGGATTTTCCTTTGCAAATATTGATAAGTTCTCAACTGCCAGTCTGGTGACCAGGCTGACAACGGATGTGACTAATATTCAGAATGCATATATGATGATCATACGTATTGCAGTGCGAAGTCCTTTGATGATGATTTTTGCTCTGATCATGTCATGGATGATCAACTGGAAGCTGGCACTTATCTTTTTGGTTATGATTCCGGTTTTAGGAGGCGGCCTTACATGGCTTATAGTAAAATCGCATCCAATATTTGAGAAAGTATTTAAACAGTATGATAATCTGAATGGTATTGTACAGGAAAATGTAAGTGGAATCCGAGTAGTAAAGAGTTTTGTGCGTGAAGAGCATGAAAAAAACAAATTTCAGAGAATTTCAACGATGTTATATAAGATGTTCTGTAAGGCAGAACGGTATATGGCATTGAATGCCCCGTTAATGCAGTTTGTAGTGTATGTCTGCATGATACTTGTATTCTGGTTTGGAGCAAGAATGATTGTATTATCAGGAGCGACAGAACTTACAACAGGAGAATTAACCAGTCTTATTATTTATGCGATGCAGATTCTGACTTCTCTTATGATGCTTTCCATGGTACTTGTTATGATCACTATTGCACAAAGTTCAGCAGAACGTATCGTGGAAGTGCTTGATGAGAAAAGCAATCTGTCGAATCCAGAAGATCCGAATATGGAAGTCTTTAATGGAAATATCGGGTTTGACCATGTGGATTTTGGCTATTCCGATAACAAAGGAAGTTTATGCCTTAAAGATATTAATTTAAGTATTCCTTCAGGAAAAACTGTTGGGATTATCGGCTCTACCGGAAGTGGTAAGAGTAGTCTGGTTTCTCTTATTCCGCGACTGTACGATACAACAAAGGGAACCGTCTTTGTTGGCGGAGTAGATGTAAAAAAATATGATATTAAAACGCTGCGAGATAATGTAGCTGTTGTTCTTCAGAAAAATACATTATTTTCTGGAACAATTAAAGAAAATCTTCGCTGGGGTAATGAAAATGCCACAGATAAAGAAATGATCCACGCATGTAAACTTGCGCAGGCAGATGAGTTTATCACAGGACTTCCTGATGGATATGATACATATATTGAGCAGGGCGGAACGAATGTGTCCGGAGGACAAAAACAGAGATTATGTATTGCCAGAGCATTATTGAAAAAACCGAAAATCCTTATTCTTGATGATTCGACAAGTGCTGTAGATACAAAAACGGATGCACTGATCCGCAAAGCATTTAATGAGGAGATTCCGGATACTACAAAAATTATTATTGCACAGAGAATCTCATCAGTACAGGATGCTGACATGATCGTTGTTATGGATGGCGGACATATTGATGCAGTTGGAACTCATGAGGAACTCATGGAGACCAACACGATTTATAAAGAGATTTATCAGTCTCAGCAAAAAGGAGGGGATAACGAATGAAACAGTATGATGGAAAAACCATTAAACGATTAATGCGATATATTTACGGCCATGCCAAAGGGCTGTTTATACTGGCAGCCATTTGTGTCCTTATTTCAACAGCGGCGAATACAGTCGGTTCTATGTTTATTCAGGTATTGATCGATAAGTATATTGAACCTCTGCTGCTTACAGACCATCCAGTATTCTCAGGTTTAATAAAAGTGCTTCTGTTAATGGCTGTTGTTTATTTAGTCGGAGCAGCTTGTACATTATTATACAGTCAGTTCATGGTAAATATTTCACAGGGATGCTTAAAAGCAATTCGTGATGATATGTTTAACCATATGCAGACACTGCCAATCCAGTATTTTGATACACATACACACGGTGACATCATGAGTCACTATACAAATGATACAGATACATTAAGACAGTTTATTTCCCAGGCACTTCCGCAGTTGTTTTCCTGTGCAATCAGTGTGATCTTTTCCTTTTGCATTATGCTGTACTATAGCATACCGCTTTCTTTAGTAGTAGTTATCGTGACGATTGCCATTTTGCTTATTACACGCTACATTGCAGGGCACAGTACCAGATATTTTGGAAGACAGCAGACCTCGTTGGGTGAGATTAATGGATATATCGAGGAGATGTTAGAGGGGCAGAAAGTAATAAAAGTATTCTGCCATGAACAAAAGGCAGAAGAAGGTTTCGATGTAAAGAATAACATCTTATATGAAGATGCCAGAAATGCAAACCGATATGCAAACATTTTGATGCCAATCTTAAGTCAGATTGGAAATCTTCAATATATCATACTGGCTGTATTAGGAGGATGTTTCGTACTTAGTGGTAAAGGAAATATAACAGCCGGCGTCGTTGTTGCATTTTTGTCTTTGTCAAAAGCATTTTCTATGCCAATTCAGCAGATTTCTCAGCAGATGAGCATGGTATCCATGGCACTGGCAGGAGCACAGCGTATCTTTGATCTTATTGATGAAGAATCGGAAACAGATGACGGTTATGTAACACTGGTTCACGCAAGAGAGACAGCAGATGGATTATGTGAAAGTAAAGAATACACCGGAACTTATGCATGGAAACATCCACATCATGATGGAACCGTTTCTTACACAAAAATGGAAGGTGATATCCGAATGCGAAATGTAGACTTTGGATATGTGCCGGAGAAACTTACTTTAAGAGATGTCACCGTCTATGCAGAACCTGGACAAAAGGTAGCTTTTGTAGGTTCTACAGGAGCCGGAAAAACAACAATCACAAACCTGATAAACCGTTTTTATGATATTGATGATGGAAAAATACGTTACGATGGAATCAATGTGAATAAAATCAAAAAAGCAGACCTTAGACGTTCCCTGGGAATCGTACTGCAGGATACCTGTCTGTTTACGGGTACAGTCATCGATAATATTCGATATGGAAAATTAGATGCTACTGATGAAGAATGTATTGCAGCAGCAAAGCTTGCCAATGCGGATGCGTTTATCCGCCGTCTGCCAGATGGCTATAATACAATGCTTTCCGGAGCAGGAGAAGATTTAAGTCAGGGTCAGAGACAGCTTCTTGCCATAGCAAGAGCAGCAGTTGCCAATCCTCCGGCAATGATACTGGATGAGGCGACATCTTCTATTGATACACGAACAGAGAAGATAGTACAGGATGGTATGGATAAACTGATGAAAGGCAGAACAACATTTGTCATAGCACACAGATTGTCAACGATACAAAATTCGGATGTGATTATGGTATTAGATCATGGACATATCATTGAAAGAGGAGATCACGAACGCCTCATTGCGAAGAAAGGTACATATTATCAGTTATATACAGGAGCTTTTGAGATGGAGTAGAAAGTTCTTTATGAAAACTTATATATTGGGGGTCTCACTTCTTATATTTCTATAAAGAAAGTGATTTGATATACGCATAGAAAAAGTAAAGG
>CAVCBH010000018.1:0-8366 GCA_963600375.1 bacterium
TCGCATTCGTTTTTGCGAAGTTTCTGCTTTATTGGGCAAAATGGAGCGTTTAGCATAACGGAACAAAATCAATAAATTTTTCAGGGGTTCTTGTTGATAATTTTTCTAGCAATCCGACTACCGCTCTTCTCGGCAGCATCTGTTTTGCTCCGCAAAATCAGAAGTTTAACTACTGAAATAACTGAGCTTCTCGAATTACAACATTCTTATTCTTAGCCCAGATAGATCCAAATTCTCCTCCACTCAATGGTGCTGCTCCTCTTCCTACTTCGATTGTGATGAAAGGAATTTTCTTCTTGTAAAGGTAATATGTTCTGGAGTGGCCGTGTGAGAGTGCATAGCTTTCATGCTGTACAAGTGAGTATCCTGTAAGTCTCTTAGCTGTCTGATACATTCTTGTTGTTGCATTTCTTACAGCCTTTGATACGCGGCTGGTTGACTTACCATAAATGATAGATCCTGTGGAATGATAACTTACGATCCCCACAATCTTACCCTGTTTCTGGATTCTGTTTGACCAGTTTACTAATGCCCTTGTTTCACTTTCGCTGGCTGCTTTGGGTCCACAGTAACCGGAAGCACCTTTTCTTCCAGACGTCTTAAATGCTACATCCCAGTTACGGTTTAAATCTACGCCTCTTGCGTTTGCTTTCCATTTACTGGAGCTTCCACCCATTTTTCTGAGAGCTGCACGAAGCTTTTTATTACGGATGGCATTAAATCCACGCTGGCTGATTGCTGTTCCGTCTGGGTTACAGGATGGTACGTAATGGATTGCTACTTTATCTAAAGTAGTGGAAATCTTTTTGCCATTTACCTTTTTATTATAGCTGCTTAAGTAATATTCAATCTGCTTCATACAAAGCTGTACTGTCATATGTTCTCTTGCGTGAAGATTTCCTATAATGAGAAGGTGCTTCTTTGCATCTGGATTACCGATGACTACTTCATAAATATTTCTCTTGTCTTCACTCTGTCCAATCACATTAACCTGACAATGTTTTTTGTATTTCTTTTTAAGCTGATTTAAATCTGTCTGCAATTCACTGTAACTGTAATTCTTCTTACCGCCGGAAACAATTGCTGCGTCTGCGGTTACACCCTTTGTTGTGAATCCAATACAGCAGATTAATAATGCTGTAAGAAACCAGCTCATGACTTTTTTCATGCTATTTCTTTTCATGATTCTTCCTCTCTATCAATTTTGTTTTTCATGTACTTTCCCTGATGTGACATCCTCCCTCACCTGTAGATGTGGAGGCTTCCCATCCTCGGCAAGTTTGGTCCTCGTTCGATAGCACTACCGTGCTAAGCATAAGCGAGCTATCCCCGTGTGTCCCACGGTTGTGTTATATAAATAGAAAGAACCCCTTCTCTTTCTATCTACAAACTACTTTTTCTTCGTGTATGCCTTGATGAAATTATACACAAGACATGCGACAACAATGACTGCTGCCATTATGAGAAAATCTGCAAGTGTCATTCCCATCCCTCCCTTTAATCATTACGAAAAGTATAGCATATTTTGTGGAAAAATAATAGAATGATATATGAAGAAAACAACTTTGTTACTACGCGTCATATTCGTAAATCTACCATATAATGCATTATATATTTTACTGGATAACCTTCGCTTAAATTGCGTAATAACTTTTTATACTTAAACGACTTCTACAGAGTCACAACAAAACGCAAAAAAAGAGAACATCCTGACTACAAATTCTGGATGTTCTCTTTAATAATTTGAATTTTCAATTATGTCCAACGGACTATACCTCCTGTTTCCCTTATAACTTTAAGCTAACCCTTCATGGTTTATATTATTATCAGTCACTCCCTCTATCTTCTACAAAAGGATTATGATTTTTAATACACCTATGTCTGATTCCTTAAAATCTCCGGTTATATCATTCATCTCTTTTTCGGGTGATTATTCCTTTGAATTATAAGCTGATTCCTCTGATTCTTTCCGTTTTTCTCTTCTTACAACTACCTGAAGTGTTATCTATCTGATATTATTCACTCACAATCTTAAACTTCTAAATCGGCAATCTCACTTAAATTCTAAAACTTATGTTTTTGTCGGTCTGTACCTCCTGCTATGGTATCGTTTCGAATCTTAACTTAAGTTCCTGTTGGACCGTACCTCCTGTTTTAGTATAGTTTCTTAAATCTTAAACTTAACTTTTTGGTGGTCTGTACCTCCTGTACTAGTATAGTTTTCTGAATCTTAAACTTAACTTTTTGGTGGCTTGTACCTCCTGTTTTAGTATCGTCTCTTAAATCTTAAACTCAACTTTTTGGTGGTCTGTACCTCCTGCACTAGTATAGTTTCTTGCATCTTAAACTTAACTTTCTGGTGGTTTATACCTCCTGTTATTAATAGGGTTCTGTTCTAAATCTTAACTTAAGTTTTTGGTGGTCCGTACCTCCTTCTGGCTTATTTAAATTCTGAAATTAATTTTAATCTGTTTGCACTCTCACCTCTTTTTCATGATAAAAGCAAAACCTATAATTTCAAAATCTATGTGATGGACTGTTCGTCCTTGTTTATGTCTGTATTATAATGCAGGATTCTTGTTTTGTCAATACTATTTTTGTATTTTTTCTTGATTTTCTAATTTCATTTTATTCAATCTATTCTTTTTAGTTTTTATAGTATTTTATTTATAATTTTCAGAATATTCAGATAGCTGCCATTTAACTATAAATGAGCAAATACAGAAAAATGCACAACAACAGGGCTTCTTGTTTGTAGTCTAAACATATTCAGACCAATCAAGTAAAGTATGCCTTTGTAATGCGGACAATAGTTATGCGATATTTTAAATTTGCTCATTTATAGTGTTTAATTCATCTACTCCAGCCACTGTCAGAAGCCAGGAAGCAAAATCATCTATATTTATGACCTGGGAGCAGATGTTGGATACGAGCGAGTAGAGCAAACATTCAACACGCTGCGACGAAAGTCACAAATATAGATGATTTTGTTTCCTGGCTTCATCTGTAGTTTGTTTAATAAATTAAATAGTAATATGAAACTTCTTTTGTATCTCCTTTCTCCCCCATAACTCCACTTCATTCCGGCGTGCAAGATCACGGGCACTTTTTGTAAAATTACTGTTTGTGACCACCATCGCACGGTCTGCCTTATAATATGCAATGGAGCCAACCACCTCCTGAACAGCTGCTATTCCGACATTCCGCTCATAGCGTTTTGCCTGAACAACAGTCTTTTTCCCCCACTTTCGAAGGACAAGATCCGCACCATAATCATGACTGTAGCTTGTGAGAGTAACGCGGTATCCAAGATGGCGAAACTGTATTGTAAGATAACGCTCAAATGCTCGTCCATTTAATTTATCGATATCTTTCATTTTCATATGGAGATAATGAAGAGTGTACAATCGTCGACCAAACTGAACCATGCAAATAGCACATAAAAACGCACAGCTAACTGCCATTTCTCCCTGCCGTTGCGTATAAAATGTGTATCCTTGCAAAAATGTGTATACAATTCCGGCTACCCAAAGCCATTTTTTAATATCAAAGCGTTGCATTTTATCTTTTGCCTTTCTGATAATGTATTTTTACGAAAAACTCAGTAATAAATTATCTGTGAATTCCCAGAGCGTGATTGTATAATCTATTTTTTTAAATTATACACTATACAGGAGAAAAAGGTCAATTTGAAGGCAAAATCGAAGGAACAATAAACATTTGCAAAAAGTTGCATATCGATCAGAAAGAAACCCTAAAAAATTTAATAGAAGAATTTGTCGCAGGCAAAACAAACGCTCCGCAAGAAAGCCGATACCCTATATTTGTGGGATTGAATGTTCGCTCTACGGCTCGCATTCAATCCCACAAATATAGGGTATCGGCTTTCTTTCGGAGCTGACTTTAGCTGGAGAAGAAATTCCTATTTCTCTTCGTTATCTAATGCTGCAATTCCTGTTTCATTTGTTCGGATTCTCACAACATTTTCTACATCATAAAGGAAAATCTTACCATCGCCATACTCGCCGGTGTAAAGTGCTTTCTTTGCAGCTTCTACAACTAATTCCGGTGGTACTGTAGATACGACAATGTCTACCTGAAGCTGTGGCAGAAGGTTCATATCCATTTTAACACCACGATACTGTCCGATTTTTCCTTTCTGTGTTCCACAACCCATGACATGGGATACGGTCATACCGGTTACACCAATCTGGTTCATGGCATCTTTTAAGATAGAGAAACGGTCTTCTTTACACATAATCGTAAGTTTTGTATAACGTCCACCTGCCTCTTTTACATCGCCGATGATTGGAGCAAGTTTCTTTTCTCTTAAGTCTGTTACATCGATTGTTTCTGTTGTTACACCGCCCATTGTTGTTGCGGAGATTGGAAGGAAGTCTGCGTAAGCGGATGCAAGATCATGTTCTGCGATGTCCAGACCCATGATTTCTTCTTCTGCTGTTACACGAAGTCCTACTGTATGTTTAAGAATTGTAAATACGATTATCATTGCGACTGCTGCGTATGCTGCGATACATACAACACCGAGTACCTGTACTCCAAGCTGGTGGAATCCACCACCGTAGAATAAACCATTTTTGTAATCAAAAAGTCCTACTGCTACTGTACCCCAGAGGCCGTTGCATCCATGAACAGCGACAGCACCTACAGGGTCATCAATTTTTAATTTCTGATCAATAAATTCTACTGCTAATACGATGATGATACCATCGACAAGTCCGATAAATGTTGCACCTACGGCATCAACATTGGCACATCCAGCTGTGATACCTACAAGTCCTGCTAAAGATGCGTTCAGGCACATGGAAACATCAGGCGCTCCACTTCTTACCCACGTAAATACCATACAGGTAAATGTTGCAACTGCCGGTGCGATAGTTGTTGTTCCAAGAATCTGTGCTAACTGTGTTGCATCCGATGCGGCAGCACCGTTAAATCCATACCATGCAAACCAGAGGATGAAACATCCAAGAGCACCAAGTGTAAGAGAATGTCCTGGGAATGCGTTTACAACCGTTTTTCCGTCTTTTCCTTTTGTATATTTACCAATACGAGGTCCGAGCATTGCGGCACCAACAATAGATGCGATACCACCAACCATATGAATTACAGAAGAACCTGCAAAATCGACATAACCTAATTTGGCAAGCCAGCCTGCACTGTTCCATGCCCATCCTGCTTCAATCGGATATACGATCGCACTGATTACTGCCGAATAAATACAATATGTAAGAAACTTTGTTCTTTCTGCCATTGCTCCGGAAACAATCGTTGCTGTTGTTGCACAGAACACTAACTGGAAGAAGAAATTTGACCAGTCAAAGTTCGCAAAGTCCGTAAACATCTGATATTCCGGTTTTCCGATAATTCCAAAGAAATAACTTTCACTGTTCATAATACCGTAACCAAGAACGAAGAATACGACAGTTCCTATACAGAAGTCCATCAGGTTCTTCATAATAATGTTTCCGGCATTTTTCGCTCTGGTGAAGCCTGTCTCCACCATCGCAAATCCACACTGCATAAAAAATACTAATACTGCACCTAAGAGGTACCAAACACTCATATCCATACTTTTCACTCCTAACTTTTTTGCAGGTCTGCCTGCTTTTTAAGAAAATGCTTTCTCACTCGCGAAGTGTTTTTATTTTATAAGTTTATTTTTTTATAAAATAAAAAATGGACGCCAAAACGATTATGTTTCAGCGCCCTTGCTTTTCATGTATTTATTCTTACATTTTTCTGTCAGTAAGTCAATGTCAGTTTTGACTTAACTTTTTTAGCTGTTTGGGGGAAATTTTATTATATTGTGACAGTGAAATTTCGCACGGAAAAATATTGCTTAATTTTATTAAATCTTATACTGTTTTAGCTTAATTTTTTAAATTTGCAGAACAAAAAACAGACGCTCTCTTACCGGACGTCTGTTAGTTAATGAATGAAATAGCTAACTATTCTTTCTCCATCCAGCAGGATATTTATTTTTCAGGTTATTGTTTACGAGTTTTCCAAATCCCAACGGATGCCCCGCTGCCATAACAAGCTGCCAGCCTTTTCGTTTCTTGTCGCCGGCAACCAGATCGCTTACATCAAGGGTTTCGCCGCGAAGATAGCGTGACAGGCGTTCATCTTCTGCCGGGAAGTCGAGTACCTGATCAAAGTCCTGCGCGCGAAGGGCAAGGGCAAATGGTTGAGATGGTTCAAATCTCTTCTTTTTAAATTCGCCCATGAAGAGTCCATTTCTCAGAAAATGTAATCCTCGTCCATCGTACTGCGGTTCTGGAAGATAGTAGAGATTATCGCCTCGCACATCAATTCTGCTCACATCACAGGTAAGATTTACATGGGAGAAGAAGTCCTCTGCAGCTACTTTTTGCTCTTTGCTCAAACCTTTGCATTTTTCCCACCAAACAGAACTCTGTGCTTCTGTCTGCTGTTTCTTCTTAGCTTTTTTTGATTTTTTAGAATCTTTTTTATCTCTATCAAATGCTTCATTTGCAGTCACATTTTCATTCTTATCGAACTTTCCGTTCATATCTGACCTGATATCATTTTCGGACTGAAGATAATTTCTATTTTGTGCGTTCTGCTTTATTTCCTGTTCTGCCCCGCTCTTTTTATGAAGAAGTGCCATAAAGTGACCCTCTCCGGACATTTTGTGCGGCCAGATTCTACGGCAGAGTTTACAACTTTCGTCAAAGACTTCATCCCGATAAGATGTGAGTCCTTCTGCAAAGCCTTCATAATCTTTCATAGGAATAACTTCCATATCTGGACGTTCTCTTAAAAGATGTGTGATTGTCTTTTCATTTTCCAACGGTGAAAATGTGCATGTTGAATAGAACATCATGCCGCCAGGAAGTAACATATCTGCTGCCTGCACGATGATTTCCCGCTGTAATTTGGAAAAGTATTCCGGGCCTTTTTCCTGCCAGGAATCCACAACGGCTGGATTCTTTCGGAACATTCCCTCACCGGAGCATGGCGCATCTACCATGATCTTATGGAAAAATTCCGGAAATCGCTCTGCCAGTACGTGAGGTGGCTCATTGGTCACAAAACTATTGGAAATACCAAATAATTCAAGGTTGCGAAGTAAGGCTTTTGCCCTTGCTGTATTGATATCATTTGCCACTAAGAGTCCCTCACCCTGTAAAGCCGCTCCAAGCTCTGTTGCCTTACCGCCTGGTGCCGCACAAAGATCAAGAACTCGCTCGCCCGGCTGCACTTTCAGTCTGGATGCCGGGGTCATCGCACTCGGCTCCTGCAAATAATAAAGTCCGGCACTGTAAAAAGGATGCTTCGCCGGCGCATCTTCTGCTTCATAAAAATATCCATTTGAAATCCACGGAACCTTTTTCAAATGAAAAGGAGCAATTCTTTCGAATTCCTCCAAGTTCATCTTTAAAGTATTCACCCGCAGACCATACTGTCTCCGCCCGTCAAAGCCGGCAAGAAACGCTTCATAATCTTCTCCTAAAATGTCCTTCATGGAATCAAGAAAAGACTGTGGTAAATCTGCCATTAAAATGTCTCCTTATTGCTTATTCTTAATGAAATGTCTGTCCTGCCTGCGATGTAGCACTTACGCTCTGCTCTGCCAGCGGACTCTTTCCAATCGCATTATTATTCTTCTGCTTTAATAACTCTTTTATAATCTCTTTTCTTGTGATAATACCAATAAATACATTACGTCCATCTACAACCGGAACAAAGTTCTGATTAAGAATGTGCTTATCTAACTGTTCAATATCCGCATCAATACTTACTGGTTTGTAATCCCAGCGCAGACGCATGGACTTCACATGAGACTTACGCATTACTTCCATGTCCATGTGATATTCTTCAATGAGGTTCCAGAGGAAATCTCCCTCAGAAATGGTTCCGACATAATGACCTTTCTCATCAATGACTGGAACGGCCTGATAACCATGCTTATGAATGAGACGTAATGCCTGTGCTACAGTATCTTCCTGATGTATGTATGTTACTTCACTTTTAGGAAGCAGATAAAATGATATATTCATAATAACTCTCTCCTTCTCACTTTCGAATTCTATCACGAATTATATCGTGAATTATATCATGTATTTCCCCAATAATGTTTCTCTCTCAATACATACACATCATAACATACCATTTGAGATTTAGGTAGCTTTTTGCGAAAGGTTCATAAAATCTTCATAAATATGTAAATTCTGAGTTGCTGTAGGCAGGGCAGACGCTCCTAAAGAGAGCCGATACCTTATATTTGTGACTCTATCACTGTGGGTTGAATGTTCGCTTACACGCTCGCATTCAATCCTCGCTCTAGAGCGTGTCTGAAAAATGCTTTCTGCAAGATG
>CAVCBH010000019.1:0-9714 GCA_963600375.1 bacterium
TGTTTGCTATGCCCTTTATTTCGTGGCTGTTTTCTACTTACTTGTTTCAAACTTTACCCTCTGTGCATATTTATATATCTATATATATTAATATAAAAATTATAGTCATTTTCCTGACTATAGTCAAGTATAAGACTATATATTATGCTAATCCTATATCGTATAGGAGGAAAAATATCAGTGATTGCATATCAGCCATTCTGGAAGACATTAAAAAAATCAAATGAAACAACATATACGCTGATTCACAGACACCGTATTTCAAGTGCAACTATTGATAAACTCCGTAAAAATAAACCAATGAATACAACAACTATCAACGACCTCTGCCGCATTTTAGACTGTCAGGTAGAAGATGTTATGCAATATATCCCATCTGATACAGACCAGCCTTTATAATTGGAGCAGCATAAAAACTGAAAAAACGTAAAAAAATAGGCATACCAGAGTTTTCTTTCTCTGATATGCCTATAATCTCTTAAAGAAATAACCGCCCTTAGCCTAGGAAACTAGAGCGGTTATTTTAACATATAACAACTGGGCTAACCGTCTATATGGTAGCACTTTTCGAATATTTCTTTTATTATAGAATATTTTTTCTACATTTTCAACAGTTATTTTTATTCTTTAACCTTTACATCCCAGTTAATCATCGCCTGATACTGACATTCTGGTATCTTATCTTTTTTCTTTGTTTTCTCTGCCAGTTTTATAATAAACTCCTTCTTTCTTTTTTCAAATGCTTCATAGCATTCCTCTTTTGTATCAAACACACCTGAATCACGCTCTTCTCCCATAATCATCATGAAAAATTTATACTTTCCATCTTTTGTTTCTTCAAGTGTTTTGCTACCTCTATCTTCAAATACTGTATTGATAAAATGTGTTGTATATACACAGGTTTCTGAACTATATACTTTATTACCCTGAAATAAAATGTCTTTATCTAAGTCCTGCTTTACCTTTCCCTTATGGTCTTTATACCATATTTTAAAATTCTGAAAGTTCTTCCATTCCTCACTGACAGTACATCCCTTATAATATGGTCTTGTCTTATGAACTTTTGGGCTATAACATTTTTGAAGGATATTTGCCCATGCTCTATATACAGCTTCTTCTTTTTTCCAATTTACTTTATCACCGATGTATCCCACACCTTCAAATGATCTTCTCCAATACCACGGATTCCATCCATCAGGCTTATACTGAACATCATTTACTATTTCAAGAATTTTTTCTTCTGATACTGTACCTTCTCTATCATAAATTTCTTTAATGGCTGCATATTGTTTATCTGTGACGGGATAAATGTCTTTATAGAAATTATTATCTATATTATTATCTTTATGCCAGCACATGGTATTATTTTTCATATCATAATTTACAATGAATGTCTGGATTACAAGAGAACTTGCACTGACACGCTCCTGCTTATATCCCCATGCCTTTTTACTCTTAATATAAATATTTTTTCGTAAACTATACTCTATTTCTTGTGTAATCTTATTTCGCTTTCCTTTTACAAACTCATATGTTCCATCTTCCTTTTTTATTACAGGTCGTCCATAGTTGGAAATCCAAGTGTTATCATAATATAATAATTTTACAAATCTTTCATGTCTGTCTAAATATTTCAGTTTAGATTCTGTCTGTTTTAAGAATCGGCTGGGATTTATTTTCTTATATTTTCTTCGTATCTGTACAAGTTTCCCATTATCATATAAGCCCATACCTTTTTCTTTTAATGTGTTTTGTCTTTTCTCATTCCTGCAATCTTTACAGACAGACTGATAACTTGTTTTATATTCCTTGCGAAATCCCACCTTACATAATCGTCTATTTTTTATAAATTTATTTAGTTTAAGCTCTTTTCCACAACAACGACATACTTTAGTTTCAATTTCTTTCTTCATGATGTTTCCTCCTGTTCTTTCAGAGGGCAGAAACACCATAGAAAAATCAATCATAGAAAATAAGCTGTATGTATTTTTAATTGTTTATTATGGAAAATGTTATGCGACTGCATATAGACTCAATAGACATCTTTCTGTCCTCTGTTCATTGCAAAATAAAAGAGCATCCATTACTGGACACTCTGTAAAATAATTATCTTTGTTATTGTTACTCTTCTTCGGAATAATCAAAGTCTTCCTCTGATTCATTAAGACCTTCTCCTAACCGCTCCTCTGTTAATTCCTCACAAGCCCTTTTTAATCTTGAATATGGTTTTATGACAGGTTTATAGTGCGGTGGAACTGTTGCCTTGCCTTTATTGAAGTTATTGTATTGACGTTCCTCTATATATTCTGGATATAGAGCAAGAATCCCTTTTACCTCAAAACGGTTACCATCTCTTAATATGTCTTCTAAACACCAGAATGTATCCCGGATAATATAGTAAAGGTCTACTTTGGGATATATGTTCCCTAATCTTTCCGCTACCATATCTATAAATTCTCGTCTGGATATTGTCTTCATTATATCGTGCCTCCTTCTTTCGTTTTATGTATGTATTTGATTCTTCCAAATGGACGAATCAAGCAATCCTTTGATTAGCCCTACTGGGCGAATCATATGAAATTCGTGTTTCAACTTTGGAATAATATATAGGGAAATTTGCTCCTATTTGAGCTGTATTGGATTTTGTTGGAGCGGATGTGTTATTGAAGATATGATTTTTATTGAATGCCAAAATAAACATATATACGCTTATTTTGTTAGGCATATATGCTTGTTTTGATATTCAATATTTCTTTGTAAGCATAAACCATATAAGGAAATTTTTAAATGTCTACTACCCCTATACGCTACATGTGTAGCTATGGCAGAGCATATCAGTGGCAGTGAGGATGCCTTTGTCGCAAAAATGAATGAAAAGGCGCAGGCTCTTGGCATGAAACATACGCATTTTGTAAATTGTTGTGGATTAGATGCAGACAGACATTATACAAGCGCGCGCGATATCGCCCTAATGTCAAAAGAACTGATTATAAATCACCCAGACATTTTCCACTATACAACCATCTGGATGGAAAATATTACACATGTAACGAAACGCGGCGAATCTGAATTTGGGCTTTCCAACACAAATAAACTACTCCGGCAATATCAGGGAGCAACTGGATTAAAAACTGGAAGCACTTCTAAAGCTGGATTTTGTTTAAGCGCCACTGCTGAACGCAATCACGTATCCCTCATCGCTGTCGTTATGGCATGCCAGAGTGCAAAAGAACGGATAAAAGACTGTGCTTCCCTGCTTGATTACGGTTTTTCCCTCTGCAAGATTTACACTGATAAGCAACCCCCTGCACTCTCCACTGTTCCTGTACATAATGGCACAAAAGCATCCATTGCCTGTAAATACGAGAAAAACTTCTCCTATGTTTTCACTTCAGAAATCAATCAAAATAATATCCAGAAAAAAGTGGTGTTCCAGAAAAATCTCTCCGCTCCGATTAAGAAAAATCAAGCAATCGGGAAGTTGGAATATTCGTATAATAACAAAGCGATTGGAACGGTTTCTATATTGGCTTCAGAGACGGTGGGCAAGGCGAAATATGTGGATTATCTGCAGAAGTTGATGTTAAATTTGTAAAGCTAAACAAACAAAGAATGAGGCTATCTGGAAAACTAAAATTCAAAGGATTGATACAGAAATGCATAAGAAAAAATTATTGTAACTATTCAGAACCCCATTCGCAAAACCGCCTCTGCGAGGCTTTACTTTTGCGAATGAGGTTATTTTGCCATATAAAACCGCTTATCTGCCTGAATGCAAGCATTCGCAGAAAGCAGTTTTGCATGGCTCTGAATAGTTACAAAATATCAATATGTTCCCCAGCCAATGCCTTATTCATGCTTCGTACCGCGCAGAACTTTCCACACATAGAGCAGGTATCCTCATGTTCTGGTTTTCTGTCATCTCGGATTGCTTTAGCCGTTTCAGGATCCATCGCACAAGCCCACTGTGCTTCCCAGTCTAAAACGCGGCGGGCATCTGCCATTTTATCATCCATTTCTCTTGCGCCGCGGATACCTTTTGCGATATCGGCTGCGTGTGCGGCAATTTTTGATGCCATGATTCCCTGTTTTACATCTTCAAGATTTGGAAGGGCAAGATGTTCCGCTGGTGTAACGTAGCAGAGGAATGCAGCTCCGTTCTGTGCAGCAATGGCGCCACCGATAGCGGATACGATATGGTCATAACCTGGTGCAATATCTGTTACGATTGGTCCAAGTACGTAGAATGGTGCACCGGAACAGATAGTAGACTGTAATTTCATATTTGCGGCAATCTGATCCATTGGCATATGTCCTGGTCCTTCTACCATAACCTGTACATTTTTCTCCCACGCACGTTTGGTAAGTTCTCCAAGTCGAACTAATTCTTCAATCTGGCATACGTCGGAACCATCAGCAAGACAGCCAGGACGGCAGGCATCTCCAAGAGAGATTGTCACATCGTATTCCTGACAGATATCAAGGATTTCATCAAAATATTCATAGAATGGATTCTCTTCTCCTGTCATTGTCATCCAGGCGAATACAAGAGAACCTCCACGGGATACAATATTCATTTTTCTTTTATGCTTTTTAATCTGGTCAATGGTCTTTCTTGTAATTCCACAGTGTAATGTTACAAAGTCTACACCATTTTCTGCGTGAAGACGTACTACATCGATAAAATCTTTTGCAGTAAGAGTATCTAAATCTCTCTGATAATGAATGACAGAATCATAGATTGGTACAGTTCCGATCATTACCGGACATTCGGATGTCAGTTTTTTACGGAATGGCTCTGTATTTCCGTGGGAAGATAAATCCATGATGGCATCCGCTCCCATATTTACCGCTTCCATTACCTTCTTCATCTCTACATCATAGTCTTTGCAGTCTCTTGACACACCAAGATTTACGTTAATCTTTGTTTTTAACATAGAGCCGACTCCCTGTGGGTCTAAGCATTTATGATTTTTGTTCGCGCAGATAGCAACCTTTCCTTCTGCTACTAATGCTCTGATTTCTTCCGGTGTCATGCGCTCTTTTGCTGCAACCTTTTCCATTTCCGGAGTAATGATGTTCTTTCTTGCTGCATCCATCTGTGTTGTGTAATTTCTCATCTTTTGTTACCTCCAATTTTATAAATACTTTTTATAATGCTATTAGAGCGTGTTTACAAATCCCACATATGATTTAATGGGCCATTTCCCTGTCCGAGATTTAGCATCGCTCCAATGGCTCCGCTAATATATTCCTTTGCTTTTTTTACGGATTCTTCCATCGAAAATCCTTTTGCCAGATTTGCTGTTATCGCACTGGAAAGGGTACAGCCAGTTCCGTGTGTATTTGAATTCTCGATTCTTTCTGCCGGATACCAAATGACTTTTTCTTCCTGTGCAAAGCTTTTATAAAGCAAATCGTCTGCATTTTTCTCGCTGTGGCCGCCTTTACTTAAGACTGCACAGTTCCATCTGTCTGCAATGACTTTTGCCGCTTCTTCCCTCGTTTTTTTATCTGTGATTTTTATCCCGGATAAAAATTCTGTTTCTGGAATATTCGGAGTCAGCAGGGAAATCTTTGGATATAATTTTTCATATAATATTTTCCTTGTCGCTTCCTCTACTAAAACTGTTCCGCTTGTCGAAATCATCACCGGGTCTGCCACTACATTTTTAATCGAATATTTTTGCAGGTATTCTGCGATAATCTCTGCCTGTTCCCTTGAAGCAATCATTCCAATTTTCACCGCATCTGGCTTTATATCTGTAAAAATGCTTTCCATCTGCTTTTTAAAAAATTCTGCCGGAACTGGCATAATGCCGGTAATTCCGACTGTATTTTGTGCGGTAAGCGCAGTAATGCATGTTGTGGCATATACTTTATGAACGGTTAGCGTTTTGATATCTGCCTGGATTCCTGCACCTCCGCTCGCATCACTGCCTGCTATGGTTAAAACTGTTTTCATCTGTTCCTTCCTTATTAATTTAGAGCATTTTAAAATTCTTAATCAGCGAAATCTTAACGATTAAAGTCATCACAACTTTTTATCTCGGAAAAGTCGTTTACATAGATATCAGAAAGTCTTCGGATTTCTTCCGCATTTCCCTCACTGTAGGCATCATAGATGCTGCACACTGGAAATCCTGCTTCAGTGGCAGTTTTCACCGCATATAAGGAATCTTCAAATACCCATGTTTCCTCTTTTTTAGTGTCTAACTTTTGCCTTGCAAGTTTAAACACTTTCGGACTTGTTTTTCCAGCCCCAGCCTCCTCACAGGTAATCATTCCATTAAAATCTTCCCATATACCATTGCGAACAAGTGCTGCCCTTGCCATCTCCTTATCGGTCGCTGTTGCTATGATTAACTTCACATCATTTTTTTTCAAATACTTTACTAAGGCATAAGCTCCTGGCTTCATGACCGCTTCGTTATAATAAAAATCTTTTACGACCTGATTGACTCCCTCTAAAATGTCTTCTGTTAATACGGAAAGTCCGTACTCCTTTTGCATATAAAGAGCTCCTTCTGGCAGGGATAAAGCATCCAGACGTTCTTTTAAATCTGGCTTTGCTTTAATACCAAGAGTGGCAAGATACCTCGCTCCTGCATTCTCCCAGATGGGCATGGAATCAAGTAAAGTTCCGTCAATATCAAAGATTGCTCCTTTTATCACGATATATTGTCCTTCTCCTTATTTTCATTATATTTTATTGTGCTTACATATTATATTGTCATTTTCTTTGTCTTATCGAGCAAAACTTTGGTTGCAGCCTCAATATCTTCCGCCGCAAAAATAGCACTGACAACCGCAATCCCACAAATGCCACTTCCCTGTAAGGATAAAATGTTATCTGCACCAATTCCACCGATCGCAATCACTGGAATGTTGACTGCTTCACAGATTGCTTGCAAGGTCTTTTTGCTGACATCTGCCGCATCTTTTTTCGTGGAAGTGGAAAATACGGCTCCCACACCAAGATAATCGGCTCCCATTTTTTCTGCTAATACTGCCTGCTCTACTGTCTGTGCAGACACACCAAGAATTTTATCCTCACCAAGAATCTTTCTTACATCATCGGCTTCCATATCGCTTTGTCCAACATGAACACCATCTGCATCCATATCCTTTGCAATTTTTACGTTATCATTAATGACAAATGGAACGTGATATTTATGGCACAATTCTTTGAGGGCTACTGCCTCTTCCATGAAAGGTTCCTCATCAAGCTCTTTTTCCCGAAGCTGAATAAACGTCGCTCCACCTTTTAATGCCTTTTCCACCTGCTCATAAAGTGTTTCATTTCCAAGCCAGGAACGGTCAGTTACCGCATATAAAAGTAAATCTTTTCTCAACTGTTCCCTGTTAACACAACTCATACTTTGCTCTCGCCTCCAATGTATTTCCATCCATATGATAAATCGCATCAATGATTCGATTTCGATAAGTAGAGTTCCCTTCACCTTCTTTTAAATGCTCAAAGCCAATCTCTCCAGCAATTCCCATCGCACAAACTGCCGCCGCTGCTGCCTCTAAAGGCTGCTCTAAGTTTGCACAAAGGAATGCTGTCATCATACCGGAAAGCTGACAGCCAGTTCCGGTAATTGCTCCCATCTCCGGTCTTCCGTTTCGAATCACGTAACATTTTTTCGCATCAGCAACTAAATCAATCGCTCCTGTCACGGCAATCACACTTCCTGTCGCTTTAGAAAATGCTTTCAACTTCTTAATCGTCTCGTCAAGATTTTCCTCCGTCACTGCATCTGCCAAATCCGCATCCACACCTTTTGTATTTCCTGTTCCTTCCATCAAGGTACGGATTTCTGAAATATTTCCACGGATAACGGTAAACTTTATATCTCTCACCAGCTCATTTGCCGTCTTTGTACGAAGACCACTCGCTCCGGCTCCTACTGGGTCAAGCAATACAACATGTCCAAGCGTATTTGCCTTTTTCCCTGCTAAAAACATGGATGGAATCGTATTTTTATTCAGCGTGCCAATGTTAATATTTAATCCCCGGCAAATAGAAGTAATATCTTCCACTTCTCCGGAATCATCAGCCATAATTGGGCTGCCACCACAGGCAAGAAGAATATTTGCTACGTCATTTACCGTTACATAGTTTGTAATATTATGTACTAACGGATGCTTTTCTCTTACGTTATCAAAACACTGCTTTAACATTTTTAACCCCTTCTTTGCATATAGATTTAGCATATATTTATTTTTTCATAAACGGGAAAAGGACCGAAAACACCCTTTCTTTCTGGAGCATTTTTGAAAATGTTCTGAATATGGATAAATAAACGATAAAAAATAAAAAGAAAGTTGTACGAATCCAAAGCAACCTTTCTGGTAAAACAATTTATTTAAAACAGTTCACTCTGAATACTATCTAACTCTGAAAAGAAAAACGCATATACACCAATCTCGGTATATATGCGAATATATCTACGCTATCCCTACGTTGGCATTATCCAAATCAGGTTATGGGTCTAAGCACTTCAGCCTACTCTCAGCCTGCTTTTGCAAGCTCCCCGTGTATGAATTTACCAATATAGTACGCTATCCAGCGCAAAAAATCAAGCATAATTTACTATTTAATTCATTAGTTGGACAACAGACGAAGCCAGGAAACCCAATCCTTTATATTTATGACTATCATCAAATTGGGGTGTGCAGATTGCTGGAATGATTTTTCAAACAAGCTCTAACACATATTTAAAAAAATGTTTTTCAAACAGGCTCCAGACCGTACATCTGACAGTAATTACTGCGTGCATTTTAGCACAGGGAGTCAGGCAAGTGCAACATCTAAAATCATCATCAAGGTAAACCCTACTGTAAACATAAAAATTCCAATATTTTCAGATTTTCCGACGGACATTTTAGGAACTAATTCCTCCACAACAACATAAAGCATCGCCCCCGCCGCAAAGCTTAGGAAATATGGCAAAACTGGAACAACAAGACTTGCTGCCCAAACGGTAAGAACCGCAGCAACTGGCTCTACCGCCCCGGAAAGTACACCGCACAAAAATGCTTTCTTTTTTGACATTCCCTCCGCCCGAAGCGGTATTGAAATAATCGCTCCTTCCGGGAAATTTTGAATCGCGATTCCTATTGCAAGAGAAAACGCCCCCATTGTCGTAATATGCTCTGCCCTACTTAATAATCCTGCATAAATAACGCCAACTGCCATCCCTTCTGGAATATTATGGAGCGTCACTGCAAGCAAAAGATTATTTTTACATTTTCCATCAATGCACTCCGGTGGTGCAAAGTAATCAATTGCCATCAAAAATAAAATTCCAATCCAGAATCCTATCGTTGCCGGAAGAAACTTCCACACGCCAAGCGAAGCCCCTTGTTCGAGTGCCGGAAGGAGCAGACTCCATATAGAAGCCGCCACCATCACTCCCGCTGCAAAACCAGTTAGCGCCTTCTGCATCCCTTTACCAAGTTCATTTTTTAGAAAAAAAACACAAAAAGCACCAAGTGTCGTGCCTAAAAAAGGAATGCTGATACCCTTTATTATCTCTATAATCATAAAATCCCTCCAAAGACATCTATAATTAAGTATTACTACAGATTTTTTAAACAGGCTCTAGTGTGGCATCCGTCCAGTAATAATAGTTTATGGATAATCATTTTACAGTTCACGACAAAAGATGCGCGAATTAAATTGAAAAAACTAGATCTAACAATACT
>CAVCBH010000020.1:0-7605 GCA_963600375.1 bacterium
CGCAAATTGTGATGCACATCTTGCAGAAAGCATTTTTCAGACACGCTCTAGAGCGCGGATTGAATGTGAGCCGTCACGCGAACATTCAACCCACAGTGATAGAGTCACAAATATAGGGTATCGACTCTCTTTGGAAGCGTCTCTTTTGCTACGCAAAATCAAAATTTATAAAAGCAATTCTCTAACCATATCTCCAGTAAATGTCACCTGTTCCAAATGATCTGCCTCAATCTGATACAGTGCATTTGCCACAATATGTTCAGCGGCCTGTTCCAGGTCACGGATACCGGTTGTATCGGAAAAGATTTCAACAACAGTGTCTAAAGCTTCATCTGTCATGATACATTCTCCCTCACGAAGTCCGATTTGTTTGAGAACTTTAGGAAGAGCGAACTTGGAGAAAATAGCTTTCTTTTCTTCCGGTGTGTAGTCAGGAATATCAATAACAGCAAAACGGGACATTAACGGACTGCTGATCTGGCTCTTGTCATTGGCAGTTGCGATAGGATAAACACCAACAGTAGGAATCATACATTCCATGTAGTTATCGGTAAAACCAAGGTTATCTAATAAAGTAAGAAGAACATCGGCTGGATTGCCGGTTCCTTTTCCTGAGTTAGCTTTATCAAGCTCGTTGATAATAAATACGAGGTTAGATTCTCCGGCCATGGAGAAGGCATCCATGATAATTCCAGGTTTTGCGTTAGCGTAAATACGGGAGCTTCCTGTTAACTGTTCTGGGTCGTTGATGGAACTCATATCTAAAGTTGTCCATGGGAGTTTTAAAATACGGGCAACGGCGTAGGCAATCTGAGACTTTCCTGTACCGGCTGGTCCGACTAATAAAAGTCCATAAGCAGGAAGAGTGTGTGTACGGTTAATTTGAATGATTGTCTCGATAATTCTCTGTTTTACGCGCTCCATACCATAGAGTTCTTCATCAAGAATTTTTCTTGCTTCCTCTGGATCAATGGATTTGAAATAATCGCTCTTCCACTGGATGTTCATCATAATGGATAAGGCACGTTGTGCGTGACGTCTTTCTTCTGGGGAAACTTCACGGGAGCGAGCTACTGCAAGGTTTCTTCTTGCCCAGAGACGGATGTTGTCTGGAAGAGTTCTTCCGGCACAGGTCATGAAATCTGTGATACTCTGCAGGCTGGTAAGCTTCATTTCATCGCTGTCTTCTTCGTCTGTTTCTTCTGACACTTCTTCTGAAGGAGCGCTGCTGGCAAAAAGACGCTCGATCATAAACTGTAAAAAGCCGTCTTCCGCAGATAACTTTGTTCTTCCCCCAAAAGAAATTTCCTGGATTTTGTAAACAGCATATCCAGCTTCCACATTTTTACCGGAAAGCTGGATATGAATGTGGTGTTCGCCTAGCCATTTTAAAAGACTGACAAAACGGGCATCCACCTTTAAAATATCGGCGCTGATTGTGCCATCTTCTTCTTCAAATTCAAATGTAGTCTGCTTATTTGGATTAGCAAAGATACCAAAAGAATGATGTTTCCATTCTCTTTTTTTATTATCAATTACGAGAATCGGATTTTCCGGGGTTGCATGGTCTTCATCAGAATAGAACATAGTGTATGTGCAGCGAACAGGCTCTTTTTTTGCCTGCATATTACTAAAATCAAATACTGGCATGATATTCTCCTTTTAAAATGTAACTGTATTGTTTTTTACGCTGATTTTAACATAAAAAATGTACTTGGGTCAAACGATACAAGGAGAGGAGATGACGGATGACGAATATCAACCCACAGCGATAGAGTCACAAATATAGGTTATCGGCTTGCTTTGGTAGCGCCTTTTTTTGCCTGAAGCAAATCAGAAGTTCATAGCAAAAAAAACAGGAACTAAGCAAAATATTACCAACAGGAATGCCGAATATCATAAATTGTTGTGAATTTTCCATAATAATATCAAGAAATTAGTAATGGTTGTGTTTGACCCGTTTTTTTTGCAGTGATATAATTTATATATAATATTGTGTAATTTTCCAAGTACACAATAGCTGAATTATGAAAGAACCGCCTGAGAATTATATCCGGTAATCCAGATAATTTAGGTGGAAGAAAGGATGGGAGATATGAAGTATGTAGCGGGTGTAGATATAGGTAATGCTACCACTGAGGTCGCTCTTGCAAAGATTGACGGAACAGATATTGAGTTTCTGGCAAGTGGTATTGGACCTACAACCGGAATCAAAGGAACTTTGCAGAATATCAGCGGAGTTTTCATGTCTTTAAAGAATGCTCTTGAGAAAGTAGGCATGGACTACAGTGACCTGGCAGAGATTCGTATTAATGAGGCTGCGCCGGTTATCGGTGATGTAGCGATGGAAACGATTTCTGAGACAGTTATCACAGAATCAACAGTAATCGGACATAATCCAAGCACTCCGGGAGGAACAGGTATCGGAGTTGGTACTTCTGTTCTTGTAACGGAGCTTTCTAAAATCAAAGAAGCAAAGGATGTTATTGTAATTGTTCCTGACAAAGTTGGTTTTGCACAGGCGGCAGCTCTCATGAATCAGGCGAAGGAGAATATACACATTACGGGTGCGATTGTCCAGGCAGATGATGGTGTTTTACTCAATAATCGTCTTGATAAGAAGGTTCCGATTATTGATGAAGTTGCCATGATTGAGAAAGTTCCTCTGGGAATGACCTGTGCGATTGAGGTAGCACAGCAGGGTACAGTATTGTCTACTTTATCGAATCCATATGGAATCGCGACTGTATTTGATTTAAGTTCTGAAGAGACAAAGAGGGTTGTTCCGATTGCCCGTTCTTTAATCGGAGCGCGTTCTGGTGTAGTAATTAAGACACCTACTGGAGATGTGCAGGAAAGAAGTATTAAGGCAGGAACTATTAATATTATCGGTCTTAAGAAGGAAGTCGATGTGGATGTAGATGAAGGTGCGGACAAGATTATGGAAGCAATCTCTTCTATTCAGGACATTGATGATATTCAGGGTGAGATAGGTACAAACGCAGGAAATATGCTGAATAAAGTACGCCGTGTTATGGCAGGTCTTACAAATAAGAGTACAAAGGATATCAAGATTCAGGATTTGCTGGCAGTAGATACATTTAATCCACAGAAAGTTGTCGGCGGTATTGCGGATGAATTTGCATTGGAGAACGCAGTAGGAATCGCAGCGATGGTTAAGTCTGACAGACTTCAGATGGAGATGATCGCCCAGGTTCTTACTGATAAGTTAAAAGTTCCAGTATACGTTGGTGGTGTTGAGGCCGACATGGCTATCAAAGGTGCATTGACAACACCGGGTACAAGTGTTCCTCTTGCAATTGTAGATATGGGAGCAGGTTCTACAGATGCATCTATTATTAACAGAGAAGGCAAGGTTAAGTTAATTCATTTGGCAGGTGCAGGTAATATGGTTTCTCTGCTCATTCAGTCAGAACTTGGATTAGATGATTTTGCTTTAGCTGAAGATGTTAAGAAGTATACACTCGCAAAAGTAGAGAGTTTATTTCACATTCGTCATGAAAATGGAACAGTACAGTTCTTTGATAAACCATTAGACCCATCCATTTTTGCAAAGGTTGTTCTTGTAAAAGAGAATGACGAACTTGTACCATTAGATGGCGTAGAATCTTTAGAAAAAGTAAAACAGGTTCGTATGGAAGCTAAGAAAAAAGTATTTGTAACGAACGCTATTCGTTCTTTATCTAAGGTGAGTCCTACAGGTAATCCAAGAGATATCCAGTTCGTAGTAATGGTTGGTGGTTCTGCTCTTGACTTTGAGATTCCAAACTTTGTAACAGATGCATTAGCAGATTATGAGATCGTTGCCGGACGCGGTAATATCCGTGGCTGTGAAGGCCCTCGTAATGCCGTTGCTACCGGTCTTGCCATGGCATGTGTGGAGCAGGAAAATTAAAGCAAAAAGAAATGTAACTGTTTACAAGCTGGATTTGCATCCGGACAATTGAATTGTACTTTTTTGCAAATGAATTTCGAGGAGTAGAGCTGAATAGTTATTGCCAGGACAATACATAATAATCTCACGGGAAATGTATATAAGATATATATACAAATTCCTGCAATCTGCACGCCCCAGTTGGCAGTATATTTTGCCGGGAGAAAACTTGCAAAAGTTGACAGGATTCAGATGCTTGTTTATAATAAATTTGTTAATAATTATTTTTAAAATATAAGTATTTATTTTGGAAGGGATTGAAAAAATTTTTATGGGCAAAATACAGATTATTACAGACTCTGCTAGTGATATTTCAAAGGAAATGGAGCAGAAATACAATTTAGACGTTATTTCTTATTCTATTGTAATTGGTGACAAAACCTATACAAGCAGAGTAGATTTTGATAATGAAGGTTGTTATAAACTGATGGATGCAAGTGAGGGGATTCCAATGACTTCTCAGATTACTGCTTTTCAGTTCATGGAATTATATTATGACTACTATCAGAAAGGCTGCACAGATCTCATATTCATTTTGATCAATGGAAAGGGATCTGCGACTTATAACAACTCTTTGATGGCAATGGATATGCTTATTGAGGAGCATCCAGAATGTGAGGGAAAGATTCATATTTACAGTCATGATGGTGGAAGCTACAGTGCCGGATATGGCGAGCCTGCAGCTGTAGCAGCAAAGATGGCACAGGAAGGCAAGACAGTAGAAGAGATTAACGCTTACCTTGAGGAAAGTATTGTGCGCAGACGTATTTATTTTGGAATTTACAATTTAAAATACGCTGGAAAGTCTGGTCGTATTCCCAGTGCAGCAGCATTTATCGGTGACAAGATTGGTATCAAGCCAATCATGAAAATCTGGGATCATGAGATCACAACAGCAGGTAAGTGCAGAGGCGAGAAAAAAGTCGTATCTAAAATCTGCGATATGGCAATTGCCGATATGGAACCAGGTTCCGCATACCAGATTGAATACGGTAATGATGAGAAGATAAAGGAAGAAATGGTACAGAAAATGACAGAGAAACTTGGCTATGGACCATCCGGTTATTACCAGATCGGTGCAGAAGTAGCAGCTAATGCAGGTCCTCGTATCGTTGGTGTTGCTTTTGATGTAAAAAAATAAGAATTGGATGAAGTGGGTTATAAAGACAGGCTGATTTATAAGATGAATCAGATTATGAAGATAGATTGCTTTATAAAATAAACAGAGTTATAAAGATATATTAATTTATTTATAAAATGAACTGGATTATGAAAACAGATCAATTTATCAATGCAGAGGGAAGAAATCAAGGGGTTACATTCTATGGAAATAGCAATAAAAAAAGAAAATAAGCTTAGAATCTCAATTCTTGGAGATTCTATCAGTACCTTTGCCGGATATACACCAAAAAGTGGAGTCTTTTATGATTCTTACGTACAGTGGGAAACTGGTGTGAAGTCTGTTGAGGAGACATGGTGGATGCAGGTTATTCGAGCTTTGCATGGAGAACTTGGCACGAATAATTCCATTGCCGGAAGTATGGTATCCGGGAATCTGTCAACGTCTGCAATGGCACTTGAACGAATACAGGCACTGGGGGAGAATGGAATTCCTGATATTATACTTGTAAGTGCAGGCTGTAATGACTGGGGATTTTGTGTACTTCCAGAAGAATTTGAATCTTCCTACCAGATCATGCTGCACAGACTAAAGAGTACATATCCACATGCACAGATTTGGTGCTGTACCCTCCCGGAAGGAAAAGAACCACAAGGGCCGACATTTTTTAACATGGATGATACGATATCTAAGAGAGTTTATTCGGATATTATAAGAAAATGTGTCCAAAAGGCAGAAGTTCATCTGGCAGATATCGGGAAGCAGCAGAAAGAGTATGAAACTGTGGATGGGGTACATCCGAATAAAGAGGGAATGAGGACGCTTGCAGAATTGTGGCTGGATTTAATTCATTAAGCAACTAACAGACGAAGCCAGAGAACCAAAACATCCCTATTTGTGACTTTCGTCGCGGCAGGTTGAATGTTCGCTTACGCGCTCGCATCCAACCTTTGCTCCCAGGCCACAAATAGGGATGTTTTGGTTCTCTGGTTCATGTGCTGTGGCTGGAGTAGATGAATTAAATAGCAACTCTTCTTTCGTTTTTTTATATGATTTTGCTTTGAAAAAAAGTAAAAAATGCGGAGAAATAAAGAGGAAAAAAGAACTTTTTTGTGCAAAATGATGAAATAACAGAAAGAACACAATTTTCTTACATTTCTTTTCGTGATTTCGTGGAAAATTAAAAAATGATGTGTTATAATAACTCCAAAATTTATAACAAGATGAAATGAAGTTTTCTATAAGATTTATTTCATATTTAGAAGGGAAGTTTTCGTAATGGAAAAGAAAAATATTAACTGGGGCGAGCTGGGCTTTGGCTATCAGCAGACAGAGAAAAGATTTGTAGCTAATTTTAAAGATGGTGCATGGGATGAAGGCACTCTTACAGAAGATGCTACAGTTACTCTGAACGAGTGTGCCGGTGTATTTCAGTATGCACAGACATGTTTTGAAGGTTTAAAGGCATACACAACAGAGAATGGTGATATTGTTTGTTTCCGTCCTGACTTAAACGCAGCCCGTATGGCAGATTCCTGTAGAAGACTGGAAATGCCAGTATTCCCTGAAGACAAATTTGTTGAAGCTGTTGTAGAGACAGTAAAAGCTAACGCAGGCTACGTAGCACCTTATGGTTCTGGAGCTACTTTATATATCCGTCCATATATGTTTGGTTCTAACCCTGTTATCGGTGTAAAACCAGCAGATGAATATCAGTTCCGTATCTTTGTAACACCTGTAGGACCATACTTCAAAGGTGGCGCAAAACCTATCACGATCAGAGTTTCAGACTTTGACCGTGCAGCACCTAACGGAACAGGACATATCAAAGCTGGTCTTAACTATGCTATGAGCTTACATGCAATCGTAGATGCACATCACCAGGGATATGATGAGAATATGTATCTTGACCCGGCAACAAGAACAAAAGTTGAGGAAACTGGTGGAGCAAACTTCATTTTTATCACAAAAGATGGTAAGTTCGTAACACCTAAGTCAGACAGTATCCTTCCATCTATCACACGTCGTTCTCTGATGTATATCGCAGAACATTATCTTGGAATGGAAGTAGAGCATAGAGAAGTACTCTTTGATGAAGTAAAAGACTTTGCCGAATGTGGTCTTTGTGGAACAGCAGCCGTAATCTCTCCAGTTGGAAAGATTGTTGACCACGGAAAAGAAATCTGTTTCCCAAGCGGAATGGAAGAAATGGGTCCCGTAACTAAGAAGTTATATGATACTCTTACAGGAATCCAGATGGGACACATCGAAGCACCAGAGGGATGGATTAAAACTATCTGCAAGGCAGATGAATGCTAATTTAATTCCTTGAAATCAGAACCCTTGAAAATAAATAAGCCCCATTTGTGACCTTCGTCGCGGCAGGTTGAATGTTCGCTTACGCGCCTGCATCCAACCTTTGCTCCCAGGTCACAAATAGGGCTTATTTATTTTCAAGGGTTCTGATAGCGTCTGTCCTAGAGCGTGTCTGAAAAATCATTCCTGCAATCTGCACACCTCAATTTACGGT
>CAVCBH010000021.1:0-7437 GCA_963600375.1 bacterium
AGCCATCGCATCAAACTTAATTTTAAGGTTATCCATATCTCCGGATGTATTATGTGCTTCCATAATACCGTAAGCGATGGTTCCTTTTTTTGCCTCATCCTTATTTGCCTTTTTTCCAGCTAAGGCTTCCACTTTTGCTGCTTCATTTTCTGGCACGATTTCTGTTCCATTTACCAGGTATGCACCGCCATCATATAACTTTACCATATTTCTTCCTCCAATTTTCCTTTCCTGTATGCGACCATTTTATCTGCCGCAAGACTTCGTAACTTCTTTCTATGTGATAATTTTAACCTATAAAGCTGCTTTTGTATAATTGCTAAAATGAATGTGTATATAACTTTAACGAATCAGGAATTTTATCGCAAATCCTATAGTAAATTTGTGTATGCGCTGTGGTTTACTTTCGGATAAATAAAGTACCTTCCATAATTCTTCTTGCAGTTCTCTGTACGGCTACACCTTTTACGATAATCTCGCCTGCCTGTTTTTCTAAATCAGGCAGCATAGTCATTACGCCGCTTGGATGTCCGATACGGACTGTCTTTTTTTCCGGGACTGTCTTTGGCTGGATTTTGTTTAACTTAGTTAACATCATGTGGAAATAGTCAGAAGGAAAATTAAAGAGGGAAAGCTATTTGAAAACTATGTTTAAAACTGATTTATGTATTAAATCTTGATGTAAAATTCATATAGCAATCAGGATACCATGACTGAAAAAAACAAAAATAGTTTTCAGTCATGGTATCCTGATTTAACGACGAATTACTTTTGGGATGATTTCTCCGGTTTCTTTCATTCTGCGGATGGTGTATTGTTCGGCTTCTATTTTGGCTTGTGCTCGTTCTAAGATGCCGGGGATTTCTTCTTCTTTCATTACGATAATTCCGTTACAGTCTGCTACGATAAAGTCTCCCGGACAGACTTCTACTCCACCACAGATAACGGGTACATTTAGTTCGCCTTCTCTGTCCTTTTTGCAACTTCCACAGGTTACATTGGTTGCAAATAGTGGAATTCCTGCCTCCCGACATCCTTCTAAGTCTCGAAATGCTCCATCAATAATGATACCTTCTGCCCCTTTCATTTTTGCACAAATGCTTCTGTGGTCTCCCCAGTAAGAGCCTTGTCCATATCCTTCTCCGGCAATGACGAGAATCTGACCAGGCTCCATTGCAAGGATTGCATCTGGCACAATACCACTTACTCCTTTTGGTGGTTTTACTGTGTAGGCACGTCCTACGATTCTTTTATCTGTAATGTGTTCGGTAATGTGATAATCCATTGTATGGTATTCTATGGCTCCATCACAGAGTTCTGGGGTGGAGTATTTGCGAAGTTCTCTAATTAATTTTTCTGTAACTCTGTCCATTGTGGGTTTCCTTTCTTTTGCTTTTAAAAGTGTGTAGCTATGCACTTGTATTACCAATACTTGTCTCTCAATTTCATGAAACATGATTACTGAATGCCACTTTTTATGAAGTACATCGAATCTCACTCATTTTGCCTCCTGGATTCGTCTGTTTAACAATTTAAATTAAAATTTAGTTCTTCAAGATATAGCGTTGCTGCAAGTAAATCTGCTGCCCCTCCTGGGCTGATGTTTTTTTGAATGCATTCTTTATTTAGTCTTTTTATCTCGGAGATTCCTTTTTGTGCAAAGGCTCCACCTTCTTCTAGAATATTTTGTGTTGCTTTTTTTAGCCAGACACCTCCTTCTATGCCGCCTCGTTTTAATACGTTTGTATCTTCGGAAAGGGTAATCGCCCATAAAAGGATTTGAAGGTTTAAAACATATCCGCTTTTTTCTTCTTTTTTGTATTTGCAAAATAAGGGCCAGAGGTAAGCAGCCAATATCGGAAAGCCATCTTGTGCTTCGCCTCTTGCCCCACGAATACCATACCGGAGATACATTTTTTCTCCATGGGTGAGAGGAATATCTATAAGATTTTTATTTGCCTGTATTTTATTTATAATCTTTTCGAAGTCATTTTTCAATGCTTTCTGGCATATTTCCCCTCCAAGGGTAAGGACTTCTTCTACGCAAAAATGGTGCTGCTTTTTATAATAGTATCCGGCAGCACCACTGATAATCCCCATTGTAAACAGGATTCCTTTATGTGTATTAATCCCTTTTGTTGCTTCAAACATTGCTTTTTCTGCTTCGATTCCTATCTGACGGATTCGTGTGAATAAACTTTCCAGAGATTGTTGATTGGCATATCCCTCGCAAAACATTTCCGCAATATAGGGAGCGATTGCCGCCGTACTTTTTTCAAAGGTATGAACGTCCATATCTTTATGGGCTCCATTATCTTTTAAATCCACAAGTCCCGGCTTTGGAGTCGTATATACTTCCCCTAATAGAGCCTTACAAACACACTCTTCTATTATTTCCCTCATAAGTAAAACCCTCTCGCTTTCTGCTCCCTTTTTTCTTTTATCTCAATAATCCCACCATTTATTATAAATAGCAGGAATCCTGATTTATGTTCTCCATTTCGCCAAACTTTTTTATAAAAATTGTATTGCTTATTTATAGATAGTAAAAATCATAAATCTGAGATACTTTTCCATTTTTATAACATAACTTTTTTATGCCTGTTCGATATAATCATCAATAATCTCAAAGATTTCTCTCTGCTTTGCCTTTTCTTCATAAGATTCTTTCACAGAAGGAATCACCTTTGTATTCTTTACATAAGAACCGAAAAAGTCCATATCCATTACCATTCCACCATTTGCTCTATATCCCATATTATAACTTGCTGTTGCCTGCATATTTTTCTCCTCCTTAAATTCTTTTTCCATTTTGTTATTTCAATTTTCAGTTTGTTGCTCTTCTTTGTAATTACACTATAACAAACTCTATCTGCAAAATCTAATTCTCAAAAATTATGCTCCTATGAAAAAAAAGCATAGTGAGGGGAGAGACGAAAATTGGATTCTGTAGGGTTGTGTGGAGGTAGTCGCTGCGAGAGGGGGTATAGCAAAAAGAAAAACCTGAAAAAGATATTATATAAAACTGTAACTTAGAGCAAATTGGGAATGATGCTAGGTAATTTGAATACATAATATATAATGTACTCTTTTAAGCATATACAGTTCTATATGATATCTTTTTCAGGTTTTCGTTTGTTCTTTCTTCCTTTATCAAATCTATCTCTGATTGAACTGGAATGAATGAGCAGAGTACACTAAATGAATTAGATACAGATAATATCCAACCAAAGATAAAATTTTTTTAAACAAACAATTTATAATTACGCTCTCAATACAATTCGAAAACTCTAACCCAAATCCTTGAATCGTTCCTTTCTGACTTGGTTCACCACATCTACATGAAATATTCGGTATTAAAAGCTCAAACTTCGTCCGGGCAAGCGAGCATTCAACACGCCGCGACGAAAGTCACATCTGCGGATGATTTCACTTTCACGATTCGTCTGTCTCGCCACCTACCGAATCAAATCAGTCTTCGAATTCAAAGTCCTTCACCTGTCTCACCACATCCATTACTGTGCCGTCTCTTGACTCGATGATTCCAACAATCTTATCGCCAAACTGTACTGGTTCTGGTTCTCCTGCGATAGCATAAGCTGTGTCACGAAGTTCTTCGATAGTGCAGAACGGAATGCCGTCTACATCTTTCATAATGTCAATAAGGTCCTGTCTTGCCGGGTTGATGGCAACACCATAATCTGTTACAACTACGTCAACAGATTCGCCTGGTGTTGTGACAGTTGTTACGTTGGTGCAGATAGCAGGAGTACGGCCCTGTAATAATGGAGAAATAACAATCGTACATTTTGCTCCGGCTGCTGCATCTGGATGACCGCCCTGTGCGCCAGTGATTACACCGTCAGAGCCTACAACTACGTTTACGTTGAAGTTTACATCAACTTCTAATGCACCTAAGATAACGAAATCGAGTTTATTAACGAAAGCTCCTTTATTAAATGGGTTTGCGTAAGCACCGGCACTGATGCGGTGGTGGTTTGGACGTTTTACAGAATCAACGGCTGCGGTATCAAAGTCCTGTGTATCTAAGAGACAGCCTACTAAGCCTTCATCTAAGAGGTCACACATTCCTTTGGACATACCACCTACGGCAAATCCCATTTTAATTCCACGTTCTTTCATGATTTTTCCAAGAGAAGCTGCAGATGCGATAGAGGCACCACCTACACCTGTCTGATAGGAAAAGCCATCTTTAAAGTATGGGGTATTAATCACAAACTGGGTACAGTAATCTGCCATCATCAGTTTACGAACATCTGTGGTTGGCTTTGCTGCTCCTGTTGCGATTTTTTCAGGAATACCAATCTGATCTGCGACACAAACATAATCAACTTTTGTCATGTTGATGTCTGCCGGATAGTTCGGGAATGGAACGAGACAGTCGGTTACTGCAACGACTTTATTAGCATGGTTTCCATCTACAAAAGAGTAGGAAAGAACACCACAGTCACTCTTGCCACCGATTCCTTTACAGTTTCCGTAATCATCACAGGTAGGTGCGCCGATAAAGGAAATATCAATCACGGTTTCTCCTGTCTGGATGGCACGGATACGTCCACCGTGAGAACGCATGACAGCGAGTCCTTTTAACTTTCCTGCGGAAATGGCTTCTCCAATTTTTCCACGTACACCGGATGATTGAATATTTGTGATCGTTCCATCTTCGATTAATGGAACTAAGGCATCGTGTGCTTTTCCAAGAGAGCTGGCACAGATGGTAACATCTTTGATTCCCATCTTATGTACTTCTTCCATAACCATATTTACAACTAAATCTCCGTCACGAAAATGATGATGGAAACCTAATGTCATTCCGTCATGTGCACCACATTTTACAAGTGCTTCATGGATAGAGGAAACCATTTTGCTTGTGTCATGGTTCATTACAACTTTTGTAATCGGGCCTCTTTTCTGAAATTCTGTATTATCTTTATAATAAATTCCCTGAAATACTTCTTTTCCTGTTGCTTCTAATATTTCTTCCGGAATATCTCTGCCTACTTTATTTAACATCTTACAAATCCCCCTTATAAACTCCAGAAGCCTTTGCCAGAGCGATTGTTCTCTTTGCACCATCATAAAACGCAATGTCAATCATTTTTCCGTCTACTGTAAATACACCGATACCTTTTGCCTTCTTGTCATCAATTTCTTTTACTACCTTTTCTGCAAAAATGATGTCTTTCTTAGAAGGTGTGAAAATGTCATGTACAATAGAAATCTGTCTTGGATTGATAACGGACTTTCCGTCAAATCCCATCAAATGGATTGTCTCTACATCCTGGCGGAAACCATCCATGTTGTCAAGGTCTGTATAAACGGTATCAAAACACTGTACTCCTGCCGCTCTTGCCGCAATGACCATATTCTGTCTTGCTCCCATAAGTTCAAGACCTGTTCCGGTAATATGTGTCTGTAAATCTTTTGTATAATCTCCTCCAGAGAGAGCAATACCAAACATTCTGTCAGAAGCTTCGCAGATATCTAATGCTTTCATAACACCTCTTGCAGACTCAATAGCTGACATAATAAGCGTTCTTCCTTCTGGAATGTCAAATTCTTTTTCTGCTGCAATGATTGCTTCTTCTACCATATGGACATCCTGTGCTGATTCTGTCTTTGGAATACGGATAGAATCACAGCCACCGGCAACCGCACAACGGATATCTTCTTTCCAATATGGAGTATCTAAACCGTTAATACGGACAACTCTTTCTACTCCACGGTAATCAATTTCCTGTAAGGCATGATATAAAGAATATCTTGCGGCATCTTTTTCCTTTTCTGCCACCGCATCTTCTAAATCAAGCATGATAGAATCCGGTTTGTAAATGTAAGGGTCTTTAATCAGACCTGGTTTCTGGCAGTTTAAAAACATCATTGTTCTTCTTAATCTTTTTTTATTTGGATTCATCGAATGGCACCTCCCCATGGAAGATTTTCATTTTGCTCTGCACTTCTAAATACCGCACATTCCACTCTTGCTTTTAATGTACAGTCTAATGCACCTTTGTCTACTACACGAATCTTTACATCATTTACATCAAGATTCTTTAATGTGTTCATGACAGTTTTTCTGATACTGTTTCCGTACTGATGAATTACCACACTGTCTAAATCAAACTCAATTCCTTTTCCTTCTTCATTTGGCTCTACCATAACCATAGCATCGCTGGATTCCAGTGTGCCGGCTGTCGCCGCTTTGTTTATCTTCACAATAGGACCTCCTTGTCTTTCTTTTTTCTAAATTTATGATAACGCATAGGTTTACCGTTTGTACAATGGTATAAAGGAATAAGCCTATAACCAAAGTTCATAACCTATTTCTAAAAATGTTATACTCCAATCAAGCCATATATGCCGATAAATGCAAACAGGGCCAGAACCGCAAGGGCAATAAAGGATACGGCAAATAATTCAATAAATAAACGGTTCTGTGGAAAACGCTCTTCTGCATTTTCCTGCTGTGCCACTCCTGCCATAATGAGCGCACCTGTTGTTGAAATCGGAGTAAATCCAGAAACTGTTCCACCAATAACAATGACTGCTACCATCTGCACTGCATCCACACCAAGACTTGTACTAAGACCACTGGCTGTCGGAATCAATGTCGGGAATACAACACCAAGTCCTGAACTAAAGAAAGACATAACTCCTGCGGCAACTGCCATAATCATAGAAGCGGTTCTCTGGCTCATTACTTTTTCTAAGGCAGCAACCATAATGTCAATTCCACCAGATAAGGAAATAATATTCATCAAAATGCCAACCCCCATTACCATCAAGATAACATTCCACGGAATCGCTGCAACTGCTTTCTTTTCCTCTCCGCTACCAAGAACAATAAGGACACTTCCTACTAAAAATCCGGTCAAACCAACATTCCATGATAAAAATAATGCACCAATCGCAAGAACAAGCAGTCCTAAAAGGGAAAGCCACTGATGCACATTAAACTTCGGAAGTTTTTCCTGCTTGCCATGTACGGAAGTGTCTACCTGCCATCCTTTGTAATATACATAAACAAGAACAGCAACGACCAGTGCGGTAATCGTAAGAGAAAGCATGATAGGAAGTGTATTTCCTTTTATTCCCTGTTCTTTCATCAATTCCCTTACAACGGCACTTTCCGGTGTCAGAGGACTCATACGACCAGACATAACGCCAAGATCACCGATAACTGCTGTCATAATCGGATTCACTCCAGCAGAAATGGCTACTGGAATCGCGATAACCGGCACAATAGCTAAGGACGGAATCGCTCCTGGCCCCACAGCACAAATAACAAACCCTAACGCAAACATCACAAATGGAATTAAATGCGTATGCTTTCCTACAAGTCCAACCATTTTTTTCGCTAACAGCTCTAACGTTCCATTTCCATTAATGATGGCAAATAAATACGTAATTCCAACC
>CAVCBH010000022.1:0-5379 GCA_963600375.1 bacterium
AACGAATGCGAAGTTTCTATGGTCAAAATTCCGCAGCACAAAGTCACAAAATGGGGTGAATTTTTTAGTGGTTCTTTCTCCGTATTTTTTGAGCAATCCGACAGAAAATCTACAGTGGGTGATTATTGGCTCTATGTACTAATAAATTTATATAGCGACGAATTGTAAGAAGGAAGGAATAATCTTAGGTTCTAAAATCACAAAAGTATTCTGATTCTCTGGATTTTTGTTTTTTGTCTGTTTTGAGAGCGAGAAGATTAGCGTTTCAGAAGCGTAGCCAGCATTTCGCTCATATCTTTCCCTTCCCCATTTTGTGCCAGTGCCATCATCTGTTTCAGCTTCTCGTTCTGATTTCCTTCCACATTATTCATCAGCGAGTTCAGCAGAAAGAATAAAGAGGGATCCGAGAAAGGATTCTGTTCAGTTGCACCCTGCGTTTCTGCAGTGATGGGAGCCGGTGGGCGAACAAGTTCCGGGTGTTCGGAAAGTATTTGATTGTATTTTTCGTAGAATCTTGAAAAGTTAAGAATCTGGAGAATATTATCGATTTGCCGGGCTTTTTCCCCGGAGACCGAGTTGCGGACGGAGCGAAGGATGGACTCAATATCCTGGGAGTTATTTTCAAAACCGCATGCACTTAGACGTTCACTGTCATCAAATCCCTCCATGATTTTTTGCATTTCAGATACTTTAAGACATAGGGCAAGAAACTTACCAAGATTTGCATTACAGTGTGGAATGATATTTTCTAAAATCGTCAGGTTATCGTCGCTTATAAGACGGGAAAGTGGAGAGGGAGCATCATTTATATTTGGCATGGAAACCTCCTTAAAACAGGAAAACTACCTGCATGTTTTTCATATAGTATAATATACAGGTAGATTTATCTGTAATTATTCCATCTTATGAGAGGAGAAAAAAGATTATGAATGAAAATCTCATTGTGGAAGATAATACAATTTACGAGATTGATTCAGAATGTCTCAGAAAAAAAAGAGAACAACAGGGAAAAAGAGAAAAGACAGAAAAGAATAAATATATAAAAGAGAAGACAGAAAACAAAAACAGAGATTGAATTTTTTCAATATTGTTGCAATATTGATGATGAGATTGCAGAAAAAAAGAGGGAATGGATAGCCAGCCATTCCCTCTTTTTCCGTTAGCAGCCTAAAAGCCAGTCACTAGCAGCCGCATCCACATCCATTGTTGCATCCAATACCGCAGCCATTACCGCAGCAGCAGAGAATCAGGATGAGCCAGATCAGATTATCATTGCCGCATCCACATCCGCAGTCATTTCCGTTATTACAGCATAAAAGAATTAAGATCAGCCAGAAGCAGTTATTAAAACCACAGTCATTTCCACATCCGCAACCGGAAGAACAGGAATTCTGGCAGTTTGTAGCAGCTAGATCACTCATGGGATTTACCCCCGTTTTTTTGATTACAGTTTATAGTATGCATGACTGGGGGAATGTTTCTTTTCTGATAGAAAATTTTCTGTGAAGCCCCAAAACGCAGAAAATTTCCAGAGAAGAATGGGAAATAGCAGGATTAGAGTGTGGATATTTCATAAAAAATAGAGTAAAAAAACATTTTTCTTGATTTTTTTGAAGAAAATGAAAAATTGACTTGCTTTTTATTCAAAAATGGAATACAATTACCACTGATATATGAAGTAAGCAAAGAAAAATGAAGGAAAAGTTAATTTTCTTTTGTTTTAGAATTATATTTAGAAATATGTTAGAGAAATTTTGGGAGGTAACAAAGTGAAACCATACAGAGAATTAAGCAAAGAAGAATTACTGGCATTACAGGCAGAATTACAGGCAGAATACGATGCAGAAAAAGCAAAAGGTCTGAATCTGGATATTTCAAGAGGTAAACCAGGAAAAGAGCAGCTTGATTTATCTATGCCTATGATGGATGTTTTAAACGCAGAGTCTGTTCTTGCAAGTGAGAATGGTACAGATGTAAGAAATTACGGTGTGTTAGACGGAATTCCAGAAGCAAAGGAACTGATGGCAGGTATGGTAGGTGCGAAGCCTTCCCAGATGATCGTACTTGGAAACTCCAGTCTTAATATTATGTATGACTGTGTGGCAAGAGCAGAGATTTTCGGAATCATGGGAAATACTCCGTGGTCTGAGCTTGACAAAGTAAAATTTTTATGTCCAGTACCAGGATATGACAGACATTTTGGTGTGACAGAACAGTTTGGTATTGAGATGATCAATGTGCCAATGACAGAGGATGGTCCGGACATGGATGTTGTAGAAGATTATGTAAACAATGATCCGGCAGTAAAAGGAATCTGGTGTGTACCAATGTTCTCTAATCCAGGCGGAGTAGTTTATTCTGATGAGACAGTGAAAAGATTTGCAAATTTAAAACCTGCCGCAGAAGACTTCCGTATTTTCTGGGATAATGCTTATGGCATTCATTACCTTTATGACAGACCAGAAAGTGAACAGCCACATATCTTAAATATTTTAGAAGAGTGTGAGAAAGCTGGAAATCCAGATATTGTATATGAATTCTGTTCTACATCAAAGATTACATTCCCAGGTGCAGGGGTGGCAGCAATGGCTTCTTCAGAAGCAAATATCGCAGACATTAAGTCCAAACTCAAATGGCAGACAATTGGACCAGATAAGATTAATCAGCTTCGCCATGTAAGATATTTTAAAGATATCAATGGAATGAAAGAATACATGAAGAAACATGCAGTAATCATTTGTCCAAAGTTTGAAGCAGTATTAGAGACATTAGAAAAAGAGCTTGGTGAGTTAGAAATTGCATCCTGGAGTAAACCAGTTGGAGGATATTTCATTTCCTTTAACGCAGAGAAGGGCTGTGCCAGGGCAATTGTAGCCAAATGTAAAGAGGCAGGTCTTGTACTTACCGGAGCAGGCGCAGCTTACCCTTACGGTAATGACCCGGAAGATTCCAATATCCGAATCGCACCTACATTACCACCGATCGAAGAATTAAAGGTTGCAACAGATTTATTTGTAACATGTACAAAGCTTGTAACAGTTGAGAAAATTCTTGCTGAGATGGAATAAAGATAGCAGTTTGTTAATCTTTTAAAAAGTAATTTATAATTTTATTTTCATCCTCTTATAGCAAGAAGACTCCGACCTTTAAGGGACGCACTGAAAAAATGATGTCCTACAGGTGGGAGAGGATGTCACTAATAAATATCCACGAAACTTTCGTGATATTATAAAATTTAAAAACTATTTCTGCTTTTAAGTTGTGGTGAATTTTCGCGGAATAGATAAAAGAATAACAAATATTTCGAAAAGAGAGATATTTTTGCAGTTTATGTTGAAACTGGAACGATATCTTTCTTTTTTTGTGGTCAGATAAGGATACATTTTTGTACAAATTGAAGAACATAGGAAAAAAGTTGTACAAAATTGGATACATATATTCTCATATGTATTCCCTTGTGATATAATTAACATATTGAGTTTTTAAATGCGCTCTACAGTAGCTGTTCAGAAAAGATGTACATATAAGGTTTGTTGAAGAATTACATAAAATGAATGTATTTAATCAGGGCATTTATATCATTAATACACTTATTAAGATTTATGTATAATCAACATGCTAAGCGAAAGGCACATAATTCTGAAGTGTTACATTTTAAGGGTAATTATAACATTAACCAAATAGGGAGGTATCTATGAGAGGAGTAGAAACAAGAATTCAGGAAATCAGACATGCTGTATTTACTGAAGTAGCTAAAATGGCTTATGAAGAGGGATCTGTTGATAAGAAGATTGAGGCACTGCCTTACAAAATCATTCCTGGTGAGACTGGTAACTTCCGAAATGATGTTTTCCTTGAAAGGGCAATCGTAGCAGAACGACTTCGAATGGCAATGGGCCTGCCATATAGAGGAGCATCAGAACCTGCACCAGTATCTGATGGAATTATGGAAGCAGATAAGCCAGAAGGCTACTACACTCCACCACTGATTAACGTAATTAAGTTTGCATGTAATGCCTGTCCGGAAAAGAAAGTCCATGTAACAGATGGATGTCAGGGATGTCTGGCACATCCTTGTATGGAAGTATGTCCAAAGAAGGCAATCTCTCTTGACCGTGTAACAGGTAAGTCCATCATCGATCAGGATGCCTGTATCAAATGTGGACGCTGTGCAACTGTATGTTCTTATAATGCGATTATTGTTCAGGAACGTCCTTGTGCAAAAGCCTGTGGTATGAAGGCAATCACATCTGATGAGAACGGAAAAGCAAATATTGATTATGATAAATGTGTATCCTGTGGAATGTGTCTTGTAAACTGTCCATTTGGTGCAATTTCTGATAAGTCCCAGATTTATCAGGTAATCAAGGCAATCCAGTCAGGTGAAAAGGTATACGCAGCAGTAGCACCTGCTTTCGTAGGACAGTTCGGACCAAAGGTAACACCGGAAAAACTTCGTGCAGCTATGAAAGAGCTTGGATTTGCCGATGTACTTGAAGTAGCAATCGGAGCAGACTTATGTGCAAAACAGGAAGCAGAAGACTTCTTAAAAGAAGTACCGGAAGAACTTCCGTTCATGGCAACATCCTGTTGTCCGGCATGGTCCATGATGGCTAAGAAGCTTTTCCCAGACCATGCAAACTGTATTTCCATGGCATTAACACCAATGACATTAACAGCAAGATTAATTAAAAAACATACACCGGATGCCAAAGTCGTATTTATTGGACCTTGTGCAGCGAAGAAGCTTGAAGCGATGAGAAGAACCGTTCGAAGCGAAGTAGACTTCGTACTTACTTTCGAGGAAATGAGCGGAATCTTCGCAGCAAAAGACTTGGATCTTGAAAATATGCATGAGGATGTAGAGGGTGTCAACGATGTATCTACAGACGGAAGAAACTTTGCCGTATCTGGTGGAGTAGCACAGGCTGTAGTTGATGTAATCAAGAAAGAATATCCAGATAAAGAAATCAAGGTAGCTAATGCTGAAGGATTAGAAGAATGCCGTAAGCTTATGATGTTAGCATCTAAAGGTAAATATAATGGCTATCTGTTAGAGGGTATGGCATGTCCAGGCGGTTGTGTAGCCGGAGCTGGAACAATGCAGCCAATTAAGAAGTCTCAGGGCGCTGTAAAGATTTATGCTACGAAGGCAAATCATAAGGTAGCTACGGATACGGAGTATGTAAAAGAATTAGATAAGCTGGTAGATTAATTCTGGGGTGCCGTAGGCAAAGTAGACGCCGCTGAGAAGAGTGGTAGCCGGATTGCCAGAAGAATTATTAACAAGAACCCCTAAAAAATTTATTGATTTTGTTCCGTTTTGCTAAACGCTCCATTTTGCCCAATAAAGCAGAAACTTCGCAAAAACGAATGCGA
>CAVCBH010000023.1:0-4645 GCA_963600375.1 bacterium
GATGATATATATACAGTATTGGGATTTTCTACAATGTACTTTTTTAATTCGTTTTTATATTTTTCATTTTTTCGTTGAGAAACATAATTATAATCGTATTTTGATTTTTTATATCCATAATAATCAAGAAAATCTTCTAATGACATTCCGCAACGTGAGGCGTAATTGCGAATCCACTGATTTTCTGGTGATGAACTTAAATATACAAGTCCATCTATTGTATGTTCTTCCAAAAAATTGATTATTTTTGAATCTCTGTTGGTATCTCGCTCTGTTAAATATCCTTTAAATCCTAAAAAATTAGCATATTCTGCTGAGGACATTTTTCGGACACGAGATGCTTTAGTGAATAATTTTTTTGAAATTTGATTTAACGCAATGTGCGGTTCTTTTAAGATACTATCAGTCTCACTGATTTCAAGTACCTTATAATCAAGTTCATTATATATATCCATATGTTCACCGTGAGCTAAAGTCTTTAAATCAAGAGATATGTCTTCGTCAAATAAACAATGTACAGAATCAGCATCATACCATATAAAACAAATTTTTCCAGTTAAATTATTTTTTATTAAATAGCATATAGAAAGGTCAGCGGAAGTTTCGTTAAATATATGCTTTTTCAACATGTCCTCAAAGACTTGATGTAATTGTTCGGTTAAATGGTGCTCTATCCATGGATTATAATACTTAATTCCTTGATTTAATATTTTATTTATATTTGCTTTCGTTTCCCATGTCATGTCGGATATTTCTTGATTAGTCATGCGATATTCATAATATAATTTCCTTATTGCTATGGGGTCAACTTCTGACACCATACCTTTGTAATTTTTGTCTTTTTCCATAATATAATTTGAGAAATTTTCCTTTCGTAGTTATATAAACATTGTAACATTAAAATCACTATTAAATTTTTTTATCCAGTCAAAATAGAAAAAGCAGTTGTGTTCCTATGACCAACCGCTTTTTAGACATATAAATGAAAGTAAATTCTAAATCACTGCTGTAATAATTCTTGTTTCTTTTGGTTATATTCTTCTTCTGTTATGGCACCTATATCTAATAAATTTTTATACTTTAAAATCTCATCAGCAGGACTATAAGCAGAAGATGGAGAATGATTTTCAGCAGAAGTGTTCTGTGAATATAATATTTCGTGTATTTTATTTGTAATAGCAGTGGCTGCGCTTGATGAAACATTTACATTAAATACTTCTGTGATAGTATCGAATGTAATTGTTCCAGAAAGTATACCGGAACTTTTGGTTACATCATTAATGTTATCAAGATTAATAGACTGAACAACTTCACCTAACGCTTGTTGTTGTGCGAGAATCAATCGCTTATTAGTGATAGCATATGCAAAGTTATTGTCATGTTTTGATGCTGATTTATAATTATGTAATCCAATAAAAGACATTAAAACTCGTTCATCATTTTGTAATGCTTTTTGAATTAATAAAAAATGTTTAATGCTCCAATTTTTACTTAATCCCATTCCAAAATTGTTGTCAATGCAGTATTGATACATTTCTTGAGCACCTTTTGAATTTTCTTCTTGCGTTGTCTTACATTTTTCGTTGACTCTTGCGACGAATTCTTCGTGTGTTTCATCTGGAAGTCTTGTTAATCCGCTAATACTAGTTAATGTTTTTTCAAGTTTTAATTCTTTTTTTAATTTCTTCTCTTCTTTATTTATTCCGAACATTTCAGTTCTCCTTTTATACTGCTAATTTACATATTTATAGTATAGCAAAATAGTGATAAGATTTGAAGAAAAATTTCTGTGAAAATGAATTATGAATTGGTGAACTAGGAGCTATATTGGAATGTAATATTGCAAATATTATGACACACTATCCAGACGATAATGTATTTTAGAGGAGATATGAAGTGACGCATGAAAAAGAGGATACCATGCTGAACGATTTCTCCTTTCTTATTTTTTACCACCCATGTTGTCAAAAGGTAGTCAAATGTAGTCAAAACTCAATCGAAGAAATGCTTATTTTACGGGGATTGTGAGGATTTCCCACAGGGTTCGATTCTCTCATCCCCTGCTAAGTAAAGGTCGAGAAGCTTTGTAAATCAAGGTTTTTCGGCTTTTTTGTTTTATCTAAATAGAAATTTGTGATATACTCAATTCAATGGTAGTTTATGGAGATAGAGATTATATTATATATAAATGAGCTTCTAATTGGAATGATATTACTGAGTTTGAGTTCATTCCTGTAATAAGCAGTCAGGAAATGAGTGAAAAGATGGTGAAAAATGATTAAGAACATTAAACAGCAAAAACTAATAAAAACATTTTTAATAGAAGAATTCGGACAGGATAAAGGCAATATAATATTTGAAAAGCAAGAAAAAATGCTAGATTCTCTTATCAAAAACACAACAAACAAATCAGAAAATCAGATGAAAACTCTTATACAGACAATCCTTCCCCGTATAGCCATGTACAAAGTCTTATCAGAAGCTGGTTTTTCAGAAGAAGATGCATATACATACATGCGAAAATATATGATGGATAAAATTGCAATTCCAAAACACGCATCCACAGCAAAAATGGAATTAGTACCAGGATTTTATTCCATTTATAGTCATATATTCCTTAAAATTATGCGTACAACAGATTTACAGGAAAATGTACAAAGCTGCGGTAAGGATTGCTTTGATGTAACGATTACAAAATGTCTTTGGCATACCGCCTGTGTAGAGAATGGCTGCGCTGATTTATGCCGCTTGTTTTGTGATGTTGATGACGTGACCTATGGAGGACTGAAAAAGATAGGTTTTACACGGACAAAAACATTAGGTTATGGCGGGGATTGCTGTGATTTTCATTTCTTTAAAAAATGATTACTTTCTAACACCTTAAAGCACCAAAAATCAAGAAATGACATTTATATTTTGATAGACTGTAATCACAGAAAGGGAGTGAAATGATGAATTGGATACAGGGAATACAAAGAGCGATTGATTATGTAGAAGCCAATATAACAGAAAATATTGACTTTGAAGAAGTGGCAAAACAGGCATATTCATCGTCCTTTCATTTTCAAAGGGTATTCAGTATTTTGTGTGGATTTCCATTGGGTGATTACATTCGTATGCGGAGGCTTTCTCTTGCAGGAGAAGAACTGTCTAAGGGAAAAGAAAAAATCATTGATATGGCAATGAAATACGGTTACGATACACCGGAAAGTTTTTCTCGTGCATTTACCAGATTCCACGGTATTACACCGAGTGAGGCGAAACACGGTGGAAATGTCAAGATATTTACTCCCCTGTCTGTAAAATTAATTTTAACAGGAGGCAGTAAGATGGATTACAGAATCGAAAAAAGAGAGGCATTTCAGGTTGTATGTAAGAGAAAAAGTGTCGAAAAACCACAGACAGCTAATGCGGCGCAAGAAATTACAGCGATGTGGCAGGAGTATGGTGCAGACGGGACGATGGCAAGATTGATTGCCTGTCTGCCGAAAGAGCCGGTAATGAAAGGTCTGCTTGGAATTTGTTTTTCTTCAGAGCTTAATGCGAAACATTTTCCATATGGAATCGGTGTTGAGTATGATGGAAGAAAGGTGGATGACGATTTGGAAGTCGTGACAATCCCGGCACATACTTATGCGGTATTTACAACTAAAGGGAAAATGCCCGATGCATTTATTGAAACTTACAATAGAATTGTCACAGAATTTTTTCCGCAAAGCACACAGTATGAATACGCCGAAAATGTAGAGTTTGAGGTGTATTCTTCCGCAGATATTTCAGACCCGAATTATCAGTGTGAGATTTGGATTGCGGTAAATAAAAAAATAGAATAATGAGATAGGATTATTAACAAGATGGGGAAATCAATATTGATGGATTTCCCCTCTTTTTTATTGTTGTGCTTATTGTAACATTAAAACTTGACAATGCATAGACGAATTGTTTACACTATGTATCGGTATTTGGGCACATATAGGAGGAATTAACATGAACATTTTTATAAGAGAATATAAAACACAGGATGCCGAGGATGTAGCAGAAATCTGGAATCAGGTTGTAAGAGATGGAGTAGCATTTCCACAGGAGGAAGAACTTACAACAGAGGAAGCAGATACATTTTTTAAAGAGCAGACCTATACCGGAATTGCAGAAGATAAGGATAGTGGAATGATTGTTGGACTTTACATTCTTCATCCGAACAACGTAGGCCGTTGTGGTCATATCTGTAATGCCAGCTACGCAGTAAAAAAAGATATAAGAGGCCGCCATATTGGTGAAAAATTAGTAAAAGACTGTATTGTAATGGGAAAAGAAAAAGGATACCGCATTTTACAGTTTAATGCAGTAGTGGCATCAAATATTCATGCATTGCACTTATACCACCGCTTAGGATTTATAAAGTTAGGAGTAATTCCACAGGGGTTTAAACTGCCGGACGGAACATATGAAGATATCATTCCACATTATATTACCTTATAAAATGGTTAGAATAATTAGGAAGTAACTATTCTAGTAAGGCAGATTTATAATTCGATATTTTAAATGTGTTTTGGAAATTTAATGATAAGTAGTTAGAGAAATATTAAGCTCTTTTGACACAATATAGAATAATGACTAGTGTTCCATCCATCTAGTTTCTAAAGTA
>CAVCBH010000024.1:0-2379 GCA_963600375.1 bacterium
TTTCAATTCGTATCGGTTTCGCCAGATGATCATTCATCCCTGCGGCAAGTGCCTCCTTTACATCCACCAGAAAACTGGTAAAATAACTTCGGCACAATGCCTGGAAAATTTCTATGTTATATTCACCGATCTCTTTCTTTTTCATTATAAATGCTTTCTCTTGTTTGCCGCTTAATCCGTTACTGTTTTTTACAATCATATTCATGATATCATATATTTGAGCATTTTTCTATACAAAGTATCTTTTGTTAAAAATAAATTCTGATTGGGGAATTGTGTGAACAGACGAAGCTAGAGCATTTTTCAAACAGTCTCTAGAGATGCCACACTCCCGGCTTTCTTCCACCAGATTTCTCCAAAGATAAATACTAATTTCCTCCCCAGCTATAAAACAGCTCCTAAAGAGAGAAAGACCCCTATATTTGTGAACTTAGAGCACGGATTGAATGCGAGCCTCTCGGCGAACATGCAACCCACAGCGATAGAGTCATAAATATAGGGGCCTTTCTCTCTTTAGGAGCGTCTATCCTGCCTGTGGCAAATTAGAATTTATCTCCTGCATATATTGGATATTTCTCTGTAAGAGACTTAACAATTGCTTCTGCCTCTTCCAGCTTATGGTCAATAATCGTAAGCTTAATTGCTTCTGCAATCTGTACCATATCGTCTTCTTTTAATCCTCTGGATGTAACAGCAGGTGTTCCAAGACGAAGACCACTTGTTACGAATGGAGACTGTAGATCATTTGGTACGGTGTTCTTGTTACATGTGATATGTACGGAATCTAATAATTTCTCCATCTCTTTTCCTGTAAGTCCCATCTTACGAAGGTCCACAAGCATTAAATGGTTATCTGTTCCACCAGATACAATATCAAATCCTCTTTCGATTAACGCATTTGCTAATACAGAAGCGTTCTTTACGATCTGCTTCTGATATTCTTTGAATTCTGGTGTTAACGCTTCTTTTAAGCATACAGCTTTTGCTGCGATCACATGCATTAAAGGACCACCCTGAATTCCTGGGAATATTGCCTTATTGAAGTTATATTTCTTATTCACTTCATTGCTTGATAAAATCATTCCACCTCTTGGTCCACGAAGTGTCTTATGTGTTGTTGTTGTTGTAACGTGTGCATATGGAATTGGGCTCTGGTGAAGTCCTGCAGCTACTAAACCTGCGATATGAGCCATATCTACCATTAATACTGCTCCAACTTCATCTGCAATCTCACGCATTCTTTTGAAGTCAATCTTTCTTGCATATGCACTTGCTCCTGCAATGATCATCTTTGGATGACATTCTAAAGCGATTTCTCTTACTTTATCGTAATCGATAACACCTTCATCATTTACTCCGTAAGGTACACAGTGGTAGTTCTTACCGGACATATTTACAGGGCTTCCATGTGTTAAATGTCCGCCATGGTCAAGGTTCATTCCCATGTAAGTATCTCCTACATTCATTACTGCAAAAAATACTGCCATGTTTGCCTGTGCACCGGAATGTGGCTGGATATTAACATATTCACAGCCAAATAATTCTTTAGCTCTCTCGATTGCCAGATTCTCTACAACATCTACATACTGACATCCACCATAATAACGTTTTCCTGGATATCCTTCTGCGTATTTATTTGTAAGATGGCTTCCCATTGCTGCCATTACTGCTTCGGATACTAAGTTTTCTGAAGCAATCAGCTCCAGGTTATTTCTCTGTCTCCCAAGCTCGTCCTCCATTGCTTTTGCAACTTCCGGATCAAAATCCTTCACATAATCAAAACTAAACATTTCTCTTCCTCCGTATTATATACTGCATTTTCTAAAACAGATATGCATACGGAGATTATAGCATATTAGGAAAATACAAGCAATGATTAAATCCTATCATATTAGAGGCTTTTTCGTTAACAATATAAAGCTTTTCAATGTTTTTACAATTTTATCCTGTATTCTTTTGTATTGTATGGGTTTTTTTGTCTTAACTTGTCAGAGAATTTATATATATTAAAAAAATGCTTTCTGCAAGATATATCTTTTAATTTGCGTGAAATTGCTTTTTATTTTTTCCAAACTCACCCTTAAAATATATGAAATACCTTTTCAATAATTCGACCTTTTTCATGAATATTGCAGAAAATTATAATACCTGAATGACTTCCCGTACATTAGATACACCAATTACCTGAATCTTCTGACAAATGTTATTTCCGAGTACTTCTGCATTTGTTTTTGGCATAATACATCTGGTAAATCCCATCTTAATCCCTTCTGCAAGTCTTTGTTCTACGTGACTGACTCCACGGACTTCTCCGGTAAGACCTACCTCTCCAAAAATCAATGTTCCCTCATGAACAGGAAGATTCCGGTAACTTGATAC
>CAVCBH010000025.1:0-2518 GCA_963600375.1 bacterium
CTCCCGTAAATTGAGGTGTGCAGATTGCAGGAATGATTTTTCAGACACGCTCTAGCAAGCGGCAGGATACTGGTAGATTAAATACTTTTTTGAAAGTTTATGATAGGAAATATCTCTCGAAAAAATATTTATTTTATTTGAAAATTCATTTATGCAGAGTGTATTGAGAAAAGCCTGTTTGTAAAGAAAAAACCGAGGAAAGTAAATCCTTCCTCGGTTGATTTCATAAATATGTTGCAGGTCATAATCTATGTAGCAGAAAACCTGCTGTTATGTAATTATTCGGTTACTAAATATGGCTGTAACTGTTCCATAATCTCATCAAGATTATCGGCATTATGGATATTTAAGTCGATAGGTTTAGAGATATCTAAACTGAAAATTCCCATGATAGATTTTGCATCAATGACGTAACGACCGGAAACTAAATCGAATTCTGCGTCGAAGCGATTGATAACGTTAACAAATGTTTTTACCTTATCGATGGAATTTAAAGAGATTTTAATCGTTTTCATATACGTACTCCTCCTGAAAATGTCTATATATTTTAATAATATAGTACCTTTTTAGTGGAAAAAAGTCAATAGATTTGAGGAAGATTTGGAAAATATTATCTAAAGGAAAAGAGTAATTTTTTGGTATTAATCTAAAGAAAAACAGACTTATAAGAGGGCAGAGTATGATATCTGTTTTAAAAAATTGAGTGGATTTACTGATAATTTGTTGCTGGATTTTATATGATCGTAAAATAAGTCGAAAGAACAAACAAAAAAAGAAGAACAGAAAAGGGGAAACAGAAAAAAGGAGAATTTTATGAGTAAAAGAAGAGCGGCATTTCTCACGCTGGGATGTAAAGTAAATCAGTATGAGACAGATGCCATGGAAGAAATTCTTGAAAAGAATGGATATGAGATCGTCGGTTTTAAAGAAATTGCCGATGTCTATATTATAAATACCTGTTCTGTCACAAATATGGCAGACAGAAAGAGCCGTCAGATGATCCACCGGGCTAAGAAGAATAATCCGGATGCCGTAATCGTAGCAGCCGGATGTTATGTGCAGGCGGCAGAGGAAGAACTGGCGAAGAAAAATGAGGCAGATATTCTTGTCGGAAATAATAAAAAGAAAGAAATCGCACAGATTCTTGAGGAATATTTTGCAGCGAAGGAGCCAGAACAGGAGATACCGGTTGTCTCAGAAGTAATCGATATTAATAAAACAAAAGAATATGAAGATTTGACAATTCATAAGGTAAATGAGCATACAAGAGCATATATTAAAATACAGGATGGTTGTAATCAGTTCTGTTCGTATTGCATCATTCCTTACACAAGAGGAAGAATCCGCAGCAAAAATCCAGAGGAAGTTATTGAAGAAGTAAAGAATCTGGCTGCACAGGGATATAAAGAAATCGTGCTTACCGGAATTCATTTAAGTTCTTATGGTAAAGATTTAGGAACGGTAACACTTCTTGATGTCATTAAGAAGATGCAGCAGGTAGAGGATGTGGAGCGAATCCGTCTTGGTTCTTTAGAACCTCGAATTATTACAGAGGAATTTGTAAAAAAACTTATAGAATGTGACAAGGTCTGTCCACATTTCCACCTTTCCTTACAGAGCGGCTGCGATGAGACACTGAAGCGTATGAACCGCAAATATACAACCAGAGAATATGAGGAAGCATTAAATATTTTAAGAAAATACTATGAACATCCGGCACTCACAACCGATGTTATCACAGGATTTGTCGGCGAGACAGAGAAAGAGTTTGAGAAGACAAGAGCCTACCTTGAAAAGATTAATCTTTATGAGATGCACATTTTTAAATATTCTGTAAGAGAGGGAACAAGAGCGCAGAAAATGTCGGGACATGTTCCAGAACAGGTAAAGACAGAGCGTTCAGAAGTACTTCTTTCCATGACGAAGCGCCATAAAACAGAATTTGAAAAATGGTATATTGGAAGAAAAGAAAAAGTACTTTTAGAAGAAATCGTAGAGAAAAACGGCAAAAAGTATTTCCAGGGATATACAGCACATTATGTAAAAGTCGCGATTGAATTGTCCGAAAATGACACAAAATTAATACAAAATGAAGTGGTTGTAGTAGAAATTCAGGGATTTATTGATGAAAATTTACTCTACGGAAAAGTTTCGATTGAATTTTAATGTCACTCATAGTAAAATATTTATTGATTGTAAATCTGCTAGAAGGAGGTAGACATGGGTAGAAATAATACACAGTTTTTTCATGTGGTTAAAGAACAGGAATATGATGTGGCATCTATTTTGAAAGATGTGTACGAAGCATTAACGGAAAAGGGATATAATCCAGTGAACCAGATCGTGGGTTATATTATGTCCGGAGATCCGACTTATATTACCAGTCATAAGAATGCAAGAAGTCTGATCATGAAAGTTGAGCGCGATGAAATTTTAGAAGTATTATTCGAAAATTATATTAATACTCAGTTGAAATAATCATGAAAAAACGATGGATGGGTCTGGATTATGGGACGAA
>CAVCBH010000026.1:0-2408 GCA_963600375.1 bacterium
TGACTATCCAGGCGTTGGACCGGAACACGCTTATCTGCACGACAGCGGAAGAGCAACTTACGTTTCCATTACAGACGATGAGGCAATGCAGGCATTAAGAGAACTCTGCCGCGAAGAAGGAATCATCCCGGCAATCGAGAGCGCACATGCATTAGCATACGCATTTAAGAAAGCGAAAACAATGACAGAAAACCAGGTTATGGTCGTAAACCTTTCCGGACGTGGAGATAAGGACGTACATACGATTGCAGAGTATTTTAAAGATAAATAAAAGATCGAGAGTAGGATTTTTAGATTAAATGATTTTTAGATTTCGCTTCTTAGATTTCGGATTTCAAAATGCTGCGTTTCGATTAAAATTCGGCATAGTGAATAGGATAAAATCAGAAAAGCAACGTAGTGTTTCAAAATAGGGAGCTGGAATTAAGATTTCGAGAGTATATAAGAAAAAATAAGGAGGACAGAATCAATGAACCGCATTGAAAAAAGAATGGGAGAATTACAAAATAAAAATGAAAAAGCATTTGTGACATATATGACTGCCGGACTGCCGGATATGGAAAGAACAAAAGCCTTAATCAAAGCACAGGCAGAAGCAGGAATTGATATTATCGAGCTGGGAATCCCATTTTCAGATCCAACAGCAGACGGTCCGGTTATCCAGGACGCATCCTACCGTTCTATCTGCAAAGGTACAAACTTAAAAGGTGTATTTGCAGCAGTAGAAGAAGTAAGAAAAGACTGTGATGTACCAATCGTATATATGATGTACTACAATACTATCCTCTACTATGGAGTAGAAGCATTTGCTAAGAAATGTGCCCAAGTCGGTGTAGACGGTCTTATTATTCCAGACCTTCCAAAAGAAGAACAGTATGAGTTGAATGAAGCACTTGATAATACAGAAAATGCACCAATTCTCATTCAGCTTGTTGCACCAGTATCCGCAGACAGAATCCCAATGATCTTAGAAAATGCAAGAGGTTATGTCTACTGTGTATCCGCTATGGGAGTAACTGGACAGGCGGCACATTTCCATAAAAATGTAAGGAATTATCTGGAAAATGTAAAGGCCGTATCAAAGATTCCAGTCATGATGGGATTCGGAATCCGTACCGCAGAAGACGTAGAAGGCTTAAAAGATACCATCGATGGATGCATTGTTGGAACACATTTTATTGAACTTATGGAAGAAAACGATTATAATCTGGATGTGGCGAAAGAATATGTCCGCACATTTAAGAGAGAATTAAACGCTTAGCCAGTTTTTTATTGCCAAAGTAACGCTTGTGGAAATAACGGAAAAAGTATAATAATAAACTGGGGTAGTTGAAGCAAGAAGCTCCGGATTTGGTAAGAAGGAGTAGTCCACTCATAAAATAATAAAAATAAGAAAGGAACAAGTTACTTTTTATAACCTTTAAAAAATTATAAGTAACGTTTTAAATTGACATCATGAAAAAAGAACTGAAAACAAATGTAATGCGTATTCTCGAAAAAGAAAAAGTGCATTATGAGGCACACTACTATCCACATGGTAAAGAAGCAGTAGACGGAGTGACTGTGGCAGAATTAACTGGACAGAATCCTGATTATGTTTTTAAAACACTTGTGACAGTAAGTAATAAAAAGGAATACTTCGTATTTGTACTTCCTGTCGCAAATGAACTTGACTTAAAAAAGGCAGCCAAGGCCGTAGGTGCCAAGTCTATCGAGATGATTCACGTAAAAGACATCAACAAAATCACAGGCTATATCCGAGGCGGCTGTTCCCCAGTTGGAATGAAGAAACAGTTTGTCACAACCTACCATGAAACCGCACAGAGTAATCCTGTTATCATGGTAAGCGGCGGAAAGATAGGAACACAGGTAGAATGTAAACCTGATGACCTGTTGAAAATCACGAAAGGACAGTATGCGGATATATGTAAAGAGTGATTGATTCTTGGTTTCGTCTCTGTGAAGAAATTAAGGAATCTTATAAGATATTTGATTACTCATCCTCACAGAACAGGATGCAGATATTATTAGGCAACAGTATAAAGAATTTTTCGAAAAACAGAAAACAAAATCTTCTGGCTAATGTGATTTTGTAACTGTAAAAAGTATCTAATAAAAGGTCCGCAGTATTGATTTTGCAACTTTTGTGTTTTTTTACAATGAAGTCAAAATAATACTGCGGACTTTTTTGGATTTTTTTACAGCGACTAAAATCATATTAGCCAGAAGATTTTGTTTTCGTCTGTCTGTTGAAAAGATCTAGAAGCAGTTTTTAATAATATCTGCATCCAATCCATTCTTACTTGTTGCCTTTCCAACAGCAAAATAAAGTATCGCTCCAGCAAGCAATCCCCACACAACAGCATTAATTCCCGCCACATGCACATTATAGTAGCAGAATACATACG
>CAVCBH010000027.1:0-8960 GCA_963600375.1 bacterium
AATATTAATTTGGTTAAAATAAACAATTTAAAATGTTTTTCAGACACGCTCTAGCCCTGTTCCTGATCTCGCTCTTTTCTCATGCGAAGCAGATTAATCACCTGAATGCATACAGCGATGACTCCAAGAACAATAAAATAATATAGCCTTACTTTCTGTGAGCGGAAGAACCAGCCTGCCACCTCAATAATCCAGCCTTCTACCAGACAAAGTCCAATGACCTTCCACAGAGGGTATCTCTCCTTTCTCTGAAGAATCACTCCCTCATAATTCAGCATAAGAAGAACCCACATACCTGCCATACCAAGCGCGATCTTCCAGTGCCCGATCATCAGTGAATAATGGGACAGATAAATAATACATCCCGTAAGAAATCCCTGCGGAAATCCGATTAGTAAAAATGGTATCATCGGTCCTTCTGCTTCTTCCTCAACTGGCTCTGCCTGTACGTGCAGTGCCTCCTCATTTCTATTATCTTCTACACTTTCTATCTCTTCTTTAGACAGATTCTTTTCTTTATACCTTCGGCCCATATCGCTGTCCTCCTCACCGCTGTCCTCTGACTGTCCACTCTTTCTTGCCTTATGTCCTCTGCTTCCCCGTTCTTCCCGAAGAATCATCCTTGTCTCCGGCCGGTAATCACACAACATCTCTTCGATATAACATGCGGTATCTAACTGCTTTTTATCAAATAACGCAGCGTGATCCTGAAGCTGACTTACAAAGTCCTGCAGAATCTTTATCCACTGTTCCTTTCGGTTTAAATGAATTGCGATCTTGTCAAACATTTCATAGCGCTTTTTATCGAAAAGCTTTTCATTCAAAAGACCGATTCCTGTCCTTAAAATATCGTCCTTTCTTTCTCCCGGTACGCTCTGTTCACTAAAATCTGCCACATACCGATACAGACTTTCCATATCGCCTGCATTTAAATGATACATCCTCTGTCCATAGTCGGATTTCTTCTTCTGTGAAACATTGCCGCATAAAAGACAGGTATAAATCTCTTTATTTTTTTCCCGAATCAGTGCAAGTAAAAACGCAAATTCCTTTTTATCGTCTTCAAATACTTCTCCTAACATCCAGTCGATTTCTTCTAAAATCTTCTCTTTCGAGCGTCCTGTCACTCCCCCGAGAAGACATTCTATATAGCTTTGTCTCTCTGTCTGTGAAAATGTATACGCATGGACTTCTTCTAAAATGTCTTCCGCTACAAAGCCAAGTCCCTTATCTTTACAAACCCAGTATAGTAATTCTGGAAGATTCTTACTAAGGCATTCTATGCTAAGAGGACTCTTTCCATGCTTTCTGGCAATATCGTAGAAAATCCACTCTACTTTTTTCAGAAGATTCCCGGTATCTCGTACATTTTTTAAATACCCTGCCGCCGTCTTCTGAAATTCCTGGAAAATGGCATCCTGTTTCTCGCTTGCATCGGCAAAGCCTTTATAAAAATAGCTGTCTAACACATCCCAGCTTTCACTCCAGTTACTCTCCTTAGAAAGATTAAAAGACCAGGTACCACATTCTTTCTTTGAGAAATACAAAGATACCGATGGTACAGCTTCTCTTGTAAAAGAAACATAGCCTGCCTTCTCTCTGATACACTGTGGCAGCAGCCGGTGAATCACATACATGATTCTTTGCGCTTTGTGGGCAAACTCCTCTTCCTGCCAGTCCGGTGCGACAATATTAAGTCCTTCAGAATGTCCTGACAAACACCAAAAGACTACCTGCATAAATTCAGGCAGTCTCTTCTCAAGATGCATCTCCTGTAAGATCTCTTTTGTATGAAATTCCGGTTCTTCTACTGTTAAAGGCGGCAAAAAACCGATGCTCTCCCCCTCTGTCCATTCTTCTCCTGGAGCAAGGTATACGGCTGGATTGTGATCGGATGCCTTTGGCTGGTACATTCTTACCCGTTTGTTCTGCCGCTTATCCTCCCCGGATTCACAGGGAATGGATGTCATCTTTACAAAGCCGCATACCGAGCTGTACACCAACTCCTCGACTTCTATCTGACCAGTTTTATCCACTACTGCCGCCTGTGCTAACTTCTCTAATTCTCTTAAATATGCCCGGTCTTCCGGCATAGACGAAGCGGTAATCCCCCAACCGAGTTTATTTCCGGAAATGCAATGATTCGACCATGTATATTCATGAATCAAATATTCTATCTTCATTATTCAAGCCACCCTCTTTCCTGCATAAACTTCATCATCATCCATAAGATTGGTTCTTCCGTCCGAATCGGCCGCACTTTTCCGACCGTTTTTACTTCCTTTTGTGTTCCCTCCATCGTCTCTTCTGTCTCACATCCCAGTGCAGAAACTGCGAAAAGTCCACTCTCTTTATAATCATCCAGATTACGCTGCAGACGGAAAATCTTCTGATCAAAAATCTGTTTTAAAATCTCCTGTCTTAAAAAATGATGATCCATATTCATAAATCCATAGGAAACCTGCTTTCTCTCAAAAAGAAGACTGCTTCCACGGTATTCCTTAATTTCGCCAAGTTCTTCTAACAGATCACTCTTTGCGATCGTGAGCGCCATATACTTCTGCCTTAATTCATGATCTCCTAAAACAGAACGAATCGAATCTAAAATGGTATCGGCCTTTCTCTCATAGAAATACTCATCACTTACCGTATTCTCCATCATGAAGTCTGCCTGATTCATTACCTGTCTGCCATTCTCATTGCTCATGCGCTGAATCGACATCTGCTCTTCCCTGCTCATAACGTAAAGCTTTTCTAAAACACGTTCTTCATCCGGGATCTGTTTATTGATCAGCGAATGCTCCAGATGCATCTGTGCCGGATCCACCAGACAGATAAATCCATCCATATGCCTTACAAATCCTGTTCGACCGGTTCCTGCACTGTCTCTGATTAACTCACCTGCCACGTCATAAATAGCAGTCAGCATATGAAGATTCTTCTGCCCGATTCGATAAGTCACTTCTAAAAATACCGGCTTTTTAAATGCCTTACTTGTCGATTCCGGGCAAATTCCATAGCGCAGCAGACGGTCTGCATTGCGCTCCATCTCTATCTTATAATCATCATTCGGATTCCCGTAAGCGTTACGAACCGTCAGATTCTGTCTTTGCATCACATCAAATCCATTCATCATCAGGGAACACAGATAAACTGTCTTACCTGACGCAACACTTCCTGCCAGCCCAATCATCAGCATGTCATACTTAAAAAAGTTCTGTGGCAGCACATTATGACAGTGTGGGCACACCATCGTATTTGAAAAAAGAGTTACCGCTCCTTCTTCCACATGAAAAGAATATCCGTAACTGTCCGAATCAAAACGCTTCACCGCAAGATCACTTCCTGCCGCAGTAAGCTCCTGGTTAAGCTCGGTCATAACCTCATTATCAATAATGATTCTTCTGGCATCGATCTGCTCTTCCGGAATTCCCATTGCACTCCAAAAATAGAGATAAGATACATCTGTTTTATAGGAAAATACTTCATTCAGCGCCGGGGACTGAAATCTTACTCCATCGGTTCTTAAAAGAAATCCTGCATCTTCATTCGAAATATTTCGAAAACAGTAAGGACATTTCTTCACTCGTATTGTTTTTGTCTCCTGCATTTGTATCTCTCCCGTCTAACATCTTTTTGTTGCTTTAATCGAAATCTCATGTTTCGATTCCAAAATAATATAATACTTCACATCCTGTTTTATGACAGCTTTCTTTGTAGGAAATCCCTGATCTCTCGAAAGCCCTGCCTCTCGAACCTCAAATGGCTGTTGCTTTGAAACCACAACCAGCTCCTCTGGATTATCTGAAGCACAGATTTCTAATCCCTGGTCTTCAATATAGTAAGTAAACTCCTTGCCAGATGGATGCTTACCATACATAAGAATCTTATCAAGCGCCACCTTATCCTTACGGATTGTTCCATCCGCGCAGACAGCCGCACAGCCGCCAAAAGCCGAACCGTGTGTGATCATAAAATCCATTCCAAATACACGGTCTTTCTGTTTCTTCTCTTCCTCCTGCCTTAACTGCCGCTCTTCTTCTCTTCTCTTGCTCTCTAACTCCGAAACCTGACCGGCATAATCCAATATGTATTTTTCCCTCTGCTGCCGTCCGCTCTGCCGCTTCCACTGAACGACTCCGACCACAGCAAGCACCGCCGCAATCATAAGCCCGGCTTCCATTGTAAAAGTAGAAATCAACTCTTTGCACCTCATTTATTCTTTGTTTATTGATAGAAACTCTTATCTAAAGCATCTTTGAAAAAGCCCTCCTGCAATCTGCACACTTCAATTACAGAAAACATTTTTCATACACCCCCTGTTGTACCGTCTCATTGACATTTCATCAAATAACTTATTTGATTTTAACTTTCAGTTCTAATCTTCGTTTCTATCCTGTATACGATTATAGCAGAAAAAAAGCAATTCTCAAAGAGGGTGATTTATCCATTTTTACTTGTCACATTATTTGATTTCTATCAGAAAATATTATAAAATATGCCTATATAAATACAGAAATGAGGAACTCCCTATGGCTCTTGAATCATTACAGTTAAAAAAAGAATTTGAAATACAAAAACTCACCTCTCTCCACTACTTTGAATATAAAAGCGACTTCATTTTTAAAAGCGAATATCACGACTACTGGAAGCTGCTTTACGTAGAAGATGGAAGTGCAGAGATTACTTTTTCCAATAAAAAGCTCTCTCCCGTAACTTTAGAAAAGGGCGAACTATTCATCCAGGCTCCCAATGAATACTATTCCTTCAAAGCCTCTTCCGGAAGTATCGCCGTTCTCTTTACCGCCGGCTTTTATTGCGATTCCAAAAACCTCTCCCTCCTCTCAAATAAAAAGCTACTCTGCCAGAAAAATGAAGCCGCTCTCCTGCAGGCACTCGCCTTAGAAGGCAAGAATAACTTCTCCCCTAAAATTAATCTCGCTTCCCCAGCGGCCCTCGAACGGAGGTACAATCAGCCATTTGGCGGTGAACAACTCATCGGCATCTATCTTGAGATGCTTCTGATCAGTCTCATGCGCCAGTATACTTCCTCCGAGGAAAAGATAAAAGAGACAGATACTGTACAAAAAGAGAAGGAAAACACACTCTCTCCTTCTCTTCTTAAAACAGACTCTATTCTCTTTAACCGCATTACGGACTATTACGAAGCACACATCACCGAACATATCAAAGTGGAACATCTCTGCAAAGAATTCGCCATTGGCCGCTCCCACTTACAAAGAATCTTCAGAGAACAGACCGGCTACGGCGCAATCGAATATTTCTGCCAGATGCGAATCAGCGCCGCGAAACGCTATATCCGCGAAAACCGTATGAATCTTACCGATACTGCTGCTGCCCTTGGCTACACATCCATTTATTACTTTTCAAAGCAATTTAAGAAAATCACCGGAATGTCCCCTTCGCAGTATCAGAAGATGGTACGCTCCTCGAAGAAAGATCCGATTTATGAACAGATTGATTTGGATTCGTAATTAAAGAACCTTTGATTTGCCGCAGGCAAGGGTAGACGCTCTCAAAGAGAAACGATAGCCTATATTTGTGACTCTATCACTGTGGGTTGAATGTTCGCCTCCGGGCTCGCATTCAATCCTCGCTCTAAGGCCACAAATATAGGCTATCGTTTCTCTTTGAGAGCTGTTCATTGGCTGCTGAAGTAAAGTCAAAGAATTCTCCTGCCCCATTTCCAAATCTTTCCAATCAATTTGTAGGATTTGACATAGTCAGCCGCTGTAGATATTCTTCTATCGTATTGCTCAAAAGAAATCAAAGAGAAGGGGGATTCTAAGCTTGAATTTTGTGACTTTGCGCTGTGGAATTTTGACTGTAACCTTGCGAGCTCGTTTTCGAGCAAGGTTGTTTTATCAGGCAAAATGGAACGTTTAGCGCAACGGAACAAAATCAAACTTAGAATCCCCCTTCTCTTTGATTTCTTTGAGCAATCGGCTACAGATTTTCGTAGCGGCGTCTGTTTAGTTCTACAAATCAGGATTTCCGAATTTACTTCCACAAATCCTCTGGGTAGATTCCCTGTTCTTTCATAGCGGAAATCGCATCCATTACAGATTTTTTATCCTCCTTATAGGTTACCCCATACCATTTTTCCTCAGATTCCATCACCTCTACGGTTGCTTTCTTTTCCTGAAGTAATTCTTCTACGACACTTGGCAGGAAGTATTCGCATTTCATAGGATTCTCTTTTAATTCCTTGTCTAAGAAGACTGGGAATTTCTCTTCGAGTACTTTTAAAAAGCCTGGTGTGAATCCCCAACAGTTCATAGAAACTGGAGTTTTGTCTGGAATGGCTGTCCAGCTTTCTCCATCATCAAGTGTGTAGGCAGCTTCTGCCCCGCGTTTTTCAATTCTTGTTCTTTCAGTGATTTCTTTTAAGTAGTGATTTTCATCTACCTGACATACACCTCTTGCTACGTGACCATTTTCTGTAATTGTTTTTTCGATATGGAAAGCGATCATAACATAACGATACAGTTCGTCATCTTCGTGAGTAGTCAGATAATCATACAGCATCTGGAATGCTTTTGGACCATAATAGTCGTCTGCATTAATAACAGCAAATGGTGCATCTACGAAATCCTTGCAGCATAATAATGCATGGCCTGTTCCAAATGGCTTTTCTCTTCCTTCCGGTACCTGATAGTCTTCTGGAAGTTTATCAAGTTCCTGAAAAATATATTCAACTTCCATAAATGGTTCGATTCTCTTTCCGACAACCTCTTTAAAATCCTTCTCAATTGCATGCTTGATAATAAAGACAACTTTCTTAAATCCTGCACGCTTTGCATCATATACGCTGAAATCTAAAATAGCATGTCCCTGTGCATCTACCGGGTCCATCTGTTTTAAACCGCCGTAGCGGCTTCCCATTCCTGCTGCCATTACAATTAATACGGGTTCTTTCATTTTTTATTTCCTCCTGAATATAGTCCAGTCGCTCCAAACGGAAACAGGTTACTGAAATGATTCTTCAAATGCACTCTAATTCATAATGAATCTACATGTAGTCTACCAGTAATAAATTTTCTTTTTCCTTTACATCTTATGTAACGCGACTGCTCTGAATAACTATAGAAATTAAGCTAACATTTCTATTTTCCCATAGAAAAGAGAAAACATCAATGAGATTTTATATTATTTTTATAATTATTATATATTTATCCCAAATGTTTATATTTCTTTCGTTGAGAAGTCTAAAAAAAGACAATATAATATAATTATCAACATTTGATATTTTCATCACAATCATTTGTCACAACAAAATAAAGTCATAAATCAAAAGGAGGCAGTTATGACGCAAACAAGGTATACTTTACAGCATCATCATGTTAACCTAAAGTCATCTGTAAAATTGTCGCACGTCAATATGTATCATTGCGACTCCCCTGCTTCAAACATCTTTCCGGGGCATCCGTACTCTAAAATTATCTTTATTCAAAAGGGACAGGGACAATTTTATTTTGGCAATGAATTCTTACCGGTTCAGGAAAATGATTTATTACTAGTGAATCCTGACAAACAAAAATTTTCTGTCGATGTCCGGCAGAATCCACTCGATTTTATTATATTGGGAATTGAAAATCTTTCTTTTACCAATGAAGCCAACGAGGCAATTTCTCCATTTACCAGGCTCTTGCTTTCTTCCGAAGTTTGTCTGAGTCTGATGCAAATGCTTATTCGTGAAGTGGAAAATCACTCTGAATTTTATGAGGAAGCCTGCCGGCATTACTTAAATCTTATTCTCATAGAAATACAACGGGAGACAAATATTCGTTATGATTCTCCCTCTAAAGAAAAAATCAACAAGGACTGTACGTTTGTAAAAGACTACCTTGATACGCATTTTACCGAAAATATCACGCTTGATATGCTTTCAAAAGAAAGTAAAATGAATAAATACTATCTGGTACACTCTTTCACAAAACATTTTGGCTGTTCTCCGATCAGCTATTTAAACGAGAAACGAATTGAAGAAAGTAAAAACTTACTTGAGACAACGAATCACTCCATTGCTTCGATTGCTTCGATGATCGGATTTTCTTCTCAATCTTATTTCTCACAGTCTTTCAAGAAAAATACATTTATGACTCCGAATGAATATCGCAGAGCTTCGCGACAAATTTAAATAACATAATTTTAATCACAGGTCATATATTTAGATTTAACTATGAAGCAGTATATTTTAAAAATATTTATCCATGAATCATATATCATACTTAATTGCAGGATATACAATATCTTTAAAAAATATTTACCTATGTAACTATCATAATCCGGGTAGCAGATTTCTTTCAGTATACCCGGATTATTTTACCGTTTTTTATTTTTATTCTCTATTTTTGTTCCCTGTTTTCTTTTTTCTCCCCATTTTTCATTATTATTTTTCTTTTTTGCCTTTACTTTTGGTCATTATTTTTTCCCGTTGCATCTGGAAAAAGCGTTTAAGTTATAGTATAATGGTATAATTAATGCAAAAACACAGTATCTAATATAGGAGGATTTTATCCATGCCAGTAAAATACGTATTCGTCACAGGTGGAGTTGTTTCCGGTCTGGGAAAGGGTATTACTGCCGCTTCCCTCGGACGACTTTTAAAAGCACGCGGTTATAAAGTAACCAGCCAGAAGTTTGATCCATATATCAATATGGATCCAGGTACAATGAACCCAATTCAGCACGGTGAAGTTTTCGTTACCGATGACGGTGCTGAGACAGATCTTGATCTTGGACATTATGAACGTTTCATCGATGAGAAGTTAAACAAGCAGTCCAATGTTACTACCGGTAAAGTATACTGGAGTATTCTTAATAAAGAGCGTCGTGGTGATTTCGGTGGACATACTGTACAGGTTATACCACACGTCACTAACGAGATTAAGAGCCGTTTCTATCATAACGAAGACGCTTCTGAAACAGAAGTAGCC
>CAVCBH010000028.1:0-6260 GCA_963600375.1 bacterium
CAATATTAATTTGGTTAAAATAAACAATTTAAAATGTTTTTCAGACACGCTCTAGTGTCTCAAAGTCTTTTTCTATCACTGGTTTTTGATTCATTAAGTCTGCAAGTAGACCGGAAATATGTACGTCTTTTTCTTGTTTGTAATCTTTAAATATAGTTTCAAACATATCTTTTGCGTAAGCAATTTCCTCCTCACTTTCATTTCGGATATGTCCCAAAGATGCCTTTATCAATTTTGGTTTTAACTTTTCATAGTTACAGTGCTTCATATAAAACAACATGAGTGGGGCAAAAAAGTACTTCTTTTTCAAACTTTTCAATGTTTCGGCATCCATACCGCCTGTTGAAATGAGAATCATTCCACCGACTTCTCCATGATATTTCTGTGCATAAATCTGTGCGACCATGCCGCCATCACTTGCTCCAATAAAAAATGGTTGTTCAATTCCTAAAACTCCAAAAAATTCATGCATTTCGATTACCAAATCCTGATTCGTTTTCAGTTCCTGCGGATAATCAAAAAGCAGTACCTGATAATCGCCTGACAGAGTATCTACATATTGCAGCCACATTTCTAGGGTGTTCATGCCGCCATTTAAGAAAACTAATGTTTTACCACTCTTTCTTCCACTTAAAACATAATGAAATCTACTTCCATTGATATTCTTTTCCTGATAGGTATGGGTTTCTTTAAAAATTTTTACCTCTTCTGAATATAGCATCTGATCATCCTCCATGTTTGTACTATGATATAATATATTTACATTTGTTAGCTGTATCTAACTATTACTTTTTAAAATAAGCCGTGTGAACACCGAATTTTTATCCACACGGCTCTTTTTTATTTTTTAGTATAACATTCAGGGGACTGTATAACAAGATAATCTTATTTTTTCTTGATATATTTTATGGTGATAACCTACCCATATGCTCTTATAAAATCAAAATATTTTGAAACAAACTTGTAGAAAATAAACATACTATAATAGAATATCCCTACTCTACCCGCAGCCGCTCCACAATCGTTTCCCGGCTCATTTTCCGGTATTGATAATATGGAATTGCTGCCGCAATAATTAAAAATAACGGAATCATACACAAACACGGCAATATAGTCAAATGCATCTGGAAGAAGAATGCCTGTCCTATTGTGTTTGACAGGATTTGTTCTGACATGGTGCAGATGATAAGGACTGCTAAAAGAAATGCTCCTATAAAGTAAATACATCCTTCTGCTATAAGCATTTTGATAATCTGTTTGCTTGTCATTCCAACTGCTTCTAACATGGTAAGTTCTTTTTTCCGGCTCAAAACGGAGGTTGCTGTTGTGTTAAAAAAGTTCATAATGCCAATACACAAAAGAATAATAACGAGAAATGTTCCTATCGAATAGTATCGATTTACATATTTCTGGAAGCTTGCTCTCATATCCAGAACAGACGAAACATTTAACACATCATTTTCTTTTAATATCGTATGATTTAAATACTTCTGTACCTGTTTTTCCTGTCCTTTTTTGGCATCAATTGTAGCATACATGGCACTGTTGATTCCCGTATGTTCTTTAAATTCGCTCTCTGGAACCATTACTGTAATATAAAGCATATCGGCATACGGATAATCAATTGCATAAGGCATCGTCGCCTCACCGAGTACCGTATAATTTTTCTTATCACCACTACTATATTGCATGGAAAACGTATCTCCTACGTTATAATAAGAATTTGGTTCTACCTGCTGGCTGTAATCTACGATTACTGTATTGCCTGACTGAAATTTTTCCCAGGAGCAAGGCTTCTTTTTCCATTCTAGCTTATCAAATATTGCCTTATTAATGCCAAGAAAATGTACATTCACTTCTTTTGATTTTTGAAAGTCAGACCAGTATTTTTTCTCATAATCGGACCAGTCGGATTTAGATTGTTTTGCAAATTGGTGAAAGGTTTTCTGGAGTAGTTTGTCATTTTCTGCATTATGCTTTTCTTTCGAATAGTATACATAACCTGTCGCTTTGCTATAGGGACATTTTTCCAATACTTTTTGAACCTTTGGACTTACGCCGTGAAAGTTTGTTGTCAGAGCAAAATCGGTCATTTGGTCGATCTTAAAGTCTGATGCAAAAAGGGCCTTTTCATATGTTGTAAAATCATACCCATTAACTAACATAAAAATGCAATTTACAACTACCATAGAAAGGGCAATGGAAAGCATGACAATAAGCCCTTTCTTCCATTCCCGAAACATATTTTTTACTGCCATTCCAAACCAGTTTGTTGACAAATGTGCTGCTACTCTGATTTTGCTAAAATATTTCTTTAAACATACTTTACGTTTTTCCAAACATATTTTAGAGCACATGCGGTATATCATGCCATTATTATTGTTCCCAACACTATCATTTTCTGACAAACGTAGTGCTTCTACCGGTGAAACTTTTTCTACCATCCGGCAGGATTGCATGCAGGAAAGATAGACTGTCAGCAACGTAAATATCGCTGCAACAAAAAATATAAAAATATTTGCATTGACTACTACAACAGAAGCAGACGTTTGCTGTGAGTCAATGGTGGCATTTAAAGACGGCGCCATCAAAACAGAGGCTGCATATCCTGCCGCAATTCCTATGGGAATCCCTATCGCAGATAAATAGATTGCCTGCATATGCACGATTTTCTTTAACTGCTTTCCCGTTGTTCCAATATTTTTCAGAAGCCCGTATGTACGAAGATCCGTTTTAACAGACAGACTAAATACATTATAAATAATCAGATAACCGGCCAGAATAATAAATAGTAGTAAAATCAGTACGGAACCATAGGAAAATGCATCCTCCTCCATCAGGTCATAGGCAGGATTTACTTCAAATTGTGATTTTGCATTTATAAGCCCTGTCTGCTTTGATAAATTTGTTGTCTTTTTCTCCAGATTCCATAAATTGCGATACCATACCGCATACTCATATCCACCGTTAAATATCCCATCTTCTAAATCCTTTTTCGTTGGTGATACTGCATTTTCTTTTGCGTATTTTTCAGAGACCCAGAGAAGCTGTGACATTACAGCTTTATCGCCTTTCCAATAACCAGATACCGTAAAAGTATCTGTCCTTGTCTTATGTGTTTTTCCATTCTTTTCCCAGGTAATTGTTATTTTTTGTCCTGTTTTATGTGGAAGACCCAGACTGTCAAGCACCAGACTGCTTACCGCAATTTCATTTTCTTTTTCAGGAAGATGCCCTGATGTTGGCAGACAATTAAAACTTTCTGCCATATTTTTATCCCCAAATCGAACTTCTGCTGAGAAGTTAAATGCTTTATTCCTTCCCGCTCCAAGAAAAATCCCCCGTCCAAACCGACGTATATCCTTCTCTTTTTGCAACGCTTTTCCTGTTTGTTCTGCCTGCTTTTTTGTCAAATCCTGCACTGCTGCGTGGGACGACTCCATAAACTGGCGGATATCCGTCGCTCTTTTTGACAAAATTAAAGATTCTGAACCAGTAAATAAGCTGGTAAATAACAAGGCAGTAAGGACAATCGCTATAATTGCTATGATATTTCTTTTTCGATTCATTTCCATAAATCGACGCGTCACAAGGCGTAATGTATCTTTATTATTCACTTCTACCATGCTCTCACCTCCTATTTTATCTCTCTGCTGTCTGAAACAATTTTCCCATCTTCAATCCGGATAATCCGGTCTGCCATCTGTGCGATTTCTTCATTATGTGTAATCATGACAATGGTCTGATGAAAACGCTTTCCAGTAATCTTTAACAGTCCAAGGACATCCTGTGAGGTACGGCTGTCAAGATTTCCTGTCGGCTCATCCGCTAATAAGATTGCTGGTTTTGATGCCAATGCTCTCGCAATCGCCACTCTCTGCTGCTGTCCGCCAGATAACTGCGCTGGAAATCGATGTAACTTTTCTTCTAACCCCAACGTGTGTATGATTTCATTCATATATTTTTCTTCTGGCTCTTTTCCATCCAGTTTTACTGGAAGTACGATATTTTCCTGCACCGTAAGCATCGGTACAAGATTATATTGTTGAAAAACAAAACCAATATTTCTTCTTCTAAAAATCGTAAGTTCATCCGGTGCCATTTTGTCAATCTGTTGTCCATCTACCAAAACCGTTCCCTCTGTAGGCGTATCCAGACCGCCAATCATATGAAGCAGCGTAGACTTTCCACTGCCAGAAGTTCCAACAATTGCTGTAAACTCTCCCTTTTCTATCGAAAGACTGACATCATTCAGTGCCTTTACCTGCGTTTCGCCATTTCCATAAATCTTTTTTAAATGATGCGTTTCTAAAATAATCATAGTTTGTTTCCCTTTCATTTCAGTTTTTTTTGCAGAAAAAAGGTCTGCATCTTTACAATACAGACCTTACCATCAAAATGTCTCCAGCTCGTTTCTGAAAAGTAACAAAACTGTGACTATTGCATATCCTGTCCTCTTATTTTTTCCTCTGATATTACCTCTTTACAACACAGATTTAAAATCAGCTTACATATCTCGTTCATTCATTTCTTCTGCTCGAGGAAGAAATACAGAAAATGTACTCCCTTTTCCCTTTTTAGAGAAAACTTTTATGTATCCCTTCTGCGCCTCCACAATATATCTTGCAAGATACAGCCCAATGCCAACTCCTGGCATATCTGCCACATCAAAGCTTCGATAAAATCTTGCAAACACCTTTGGGATTTCTTCTTCTGCAATACCAATTCCCGTATCGGAAATATCAATCCGAACAAAAAATGAATACTGCTCTACCTTAACTGTAACGTTCCCACCAGCAGGAGTATATTTCAATGCATTATCAATGATATTTCCGATTGCTTCCATCGTCCACTTTAAATCATAAACAGCAACTGGCATTTTCGTTTTATTAATAGAATCTGTTTCAAAAGGAACTACTTTAAAAATAATATTTTCCTGTATTGTTCTTAGTTGATACATTCGCTGTACTGCCTCAATCAATTCATAAACTGACTGTTCTACCGGATGAACTGCAATAATTCCGTTCTCCATTCTCGAAAGCTTTACAAGCGACTGAATAAAAAAATCAAGTTTCTCCGTCTCTTCTAAAATGGTTCCTATTCTCTCGTCATCTACATAACTTTCCTTTAATAACTCTGCATAAAGCTTTAGATTAGAAACCGGAGTCAGCGTTTGGTGCACAATATCAGAAATCAACTCCTGAATTACTTCTTTTTGTTTTTTCTGATTCTCTGTAAAAATCTGATTATTATCAAGATATCGTTTAAAGCTGTTCTCAAATAACGACTGTTTTGTTTCCGAAAAATTTGAAACATGGAAATTTCCATCCAATGCATCATCTAACATCTGTTGCAACCTTGTAAAAAGATTTTTTTCTCTCTTATAAAAATAACAATAACAACCTATTCCTGCAAAAAGCCCTCCTGAAAGGATTCCTAATAAAAAATAAATCATGCCTTAGTCACCCATGTATAACCAATACCGTATACCGTTTTAATATGTACTGGATTCTTCGGGTTGTACTCTAACTTATCCCGAAGTCGTTTTACTGCAACCGTAAGAGCATGTGCATCCACATATTCTTCATCTCCCTGCCAGATTTCATCAATCAGATAATTTCTTTTTAATGTGGCATCCTTATTTTCACATAAAAGCCGTAACAGTTTTTGTTCCGTTTTGCTAAGTTCTACCGTCTCATTTTCTCTTAGAAATTCCATTTTATCAAAATCAAAATGATATCCATCCTGTACAAAAATCCGGTTATTATTCGGGACATTTCGCAATTGAACGGCTGCTCTTGCCCGAAGGACCATCAGGCTAAAGGGCTTTGTAATATAATCATTCGCTCCTGCTTCTAAGCCTGTCACAATATCAAGTTCCATATTGTTTACGGTGATTAAAATAATCGGAACCTGGCTCCTTTTTCTGACTTCCCGGACAAAATCAATTCCGTTTCCATCTGGCAGATTCACATCTAGTAAGATTAAATCCGCTTTCTCTTTTTCCAGGCACTGCCTTGCCTCTGAAAGCTGTCTGCACTGTTTAAAGCTATATTCCTCTGACTGCAATGCTAATCGCATCCCATCGTTTAGTTTTTTGTCGTCTTCGATAATTAAAATTTGTTTGCTCATAATTTATGTCCTGCTTTTCTTTCATTTGCTCTCTCTATTATAACAAAAAACTTCTGATTTGCCACAGGCAAAATAGACGCCCACAGAAAGAGAAATAACCTATATTTGTGACTTTCGTCGCTGCAGGT
>CAVCBH010000029.1:0-7769 GCA_963600375.1 bacterium
TATACAGGTAAATCCACGATGCTACAAATGTGAGGTCACTTCATATTATCTAAGGTCACAAATATAGGCTATCGTCTTTCTTTGGGAGCTGTCTTTGGCTGTTGAAGTAAACGTAGAATTTATTTTTAGGAGTTCGTCTGCTTTGCAGTCTTACAAATCAAAAATTTTTTTGTGGTATTTTGTTTTTATATCGTATTTGTTAGTATAGAAAGTATCAACTTGATACATGATTTGGAAATTTACCTTTGCGAAAGGAGATTTTTATGGACGGCAGAAAAGTATTTGATGCAATTGATGCTTGTGATGATGCATTTATTGAGGAAGTTGTTTTAGATATGGAAAACAGACGAAAAAAACGGAAGAGGCTGCGACGATTGTTCTTTGATAAGAATCAGCATTTGTCAGGAATTCGTATTGTAGCGGCAATTGTTCTTTTTATTGTAGTTCTGGGTGTTGGAGTAAAGACAACAGCGCATATTTCTACGCTTTTTCATGATTGGATGGAAAATGTTTTTCAGAAAAGTAATGTTACGGAGATTGTTCCAAGTAGTACCACAGTGAATATGGGTAACTCTAAGATTTCCTTAAAAAATGATGTACAGATGGCAGGGCAGAATGAAACATTTCTTTATGAAACAAGTTATGATGGAATAGAAGAAAAAGTAAAGAAGGTATTTTCGATTGAGGGGAAAAAACAAAAGGAACTTATGAAGAAGAAATTTGAGGGATATTATAAGCATTTAGAAATTTCTTTTGAATATTCAACGATTGATAACGAGATTTTTGCCTACAACATGCATGGAGCGGTAGAAAAAGTTTTTCCAGTAATGCAGAAGAAAATCATTTATGCAGTTCTTGAAACTTCGGCAAAAGAATATACGCAAAATTTTAGTCAGAAGGGGAAATGCCTGGTTGCGATTAATTTAAAGACCAGTGAAATACAAAGTGAGCTGGCATCAAAGACAGTGATTGATTTTGTGATGGCACCGAATGGCAGATATGCGTTGGTGAAATATAATCTCATCCAGCCGGATGGAAGTGTAAAGAGGAAGTGGACTTCTTTTGATTTACAGACAAAGGAAGAAAAGAACTTGGAAAATTTGGAAGATAAAAATTTAGAGATTGACACATCGAATTTTGTAGATGCTACGCATATTTCAGTCGGTGGAAAAATAGACAGCGAGGGAGATTATAAAACTTTGTATTACACAGACATTTCTACAGGGAAAACAAAAGAATATAACGAGTATGGAAATGTGACCCCAGAATGGAATTGCGATTATAGTGCAAAAAAGAAAACGGCATTGTTTCGGAACATAGTTACAGACGAAGAATTTCTGATAAAAGATATGGGGACAAATCCATCTTATTCCACATCCACTTATAAAAATTATTTTCTTATATGGAATGAAGAGGATTTACCTGTGTATCTTTGCAATATAAAAAGAAAAACAGCAGCGAAATTAAATCCACCGGAAGAACTACGGTATACGTTACAAGTATATTTTTCACAAAAGGGAAATGCATTGTTATTTACAAATGAAAAAGAAGTCTATCTGGTGAATCTTGAGAAATAAAGGAGTGAACATTATGACAGATAAAGAAATTATCGCTTTATATTTTAAGCGTTCGGAAAATGCGATTGAGCAGACTGATGTAAAATATGGAAGGCTGTGCCATTCGATTTCCATCAATATTTTAAATGATACAAGGGACAGCGAGGAGTGCGTGAATGACACCTATCTTACCCTCTGGAATAAGATTCCTCCGAAAGAACCGAATCCATTTAAGGCGTACATATGTCGGATTATAAAAAATCTTTCCCTGAAAAAATACGAATTTAATCATGCAAAAAAGCGAAACAGCGAATATGAAACTTCTCTTGATGAGCTGGCAGAATGTGTGAGTGATGGAACAGGAGCATCGGAGGCTGTAGAATTTGAAGAATTAAGAACAGCAATTAATACATTCCTTTCTGAACTTCCAGAGAAAAAAAGAGTCTTATTTTTACGCAGGTACTGGTTTTTACAGCCGGTAAAGGATATCGCAAGAGACTATGGAATCACAGAAAAAACAGCATCCATGCGTTTAGCCAGACTTCGTGAAAAATTGCAGCAATATTTGCAGGAAAAGGAGTTGATTTGATGGACAAAAAAGAACTGTTTTGTGCGATTGATACCTGCGAGGATGCCTTTATTAAGGAAGCGGCAGAAGATATTCAAAAAAGAAAACCGTCAATAATTTGTAGATTTTTCTTTGTAAATTCTTCAGAAGACCCAGAAAAAGCTGCAAGAAAGCTGTCTGGTGTAAGAGTTGCCGCAGCAATCGTAATCTGTGTTGTTGTGCTGAGTATTGGGGTACAGACTGCGGCTAGAGTTTCTACTGTTTTTCGTGATTGGATTGAACAGACATTTCAGATAAAAAGTTCTTCTGGCAGTCAACAGGAAAAAGAAAATCAGTATAATAATAACGGAAATAACAAGAAAGGTCATGATAGCAATACCTCAAATATCGATTCATACGATAAGAAAAATTCTGCTGGGAAAAAAGTAGAAAATGGCAAAAGCAATGAGGAAGAAACAGGAAGAGTTCGCCGAAGAAATAACAAAACAGATGAAATGCAAAATTCCGTTTCACAAATTGAAAAAGTGCCAATGAAAGATAATCTACAAATCGTGGGAACAAATGAAAGTTTTATTTATGAAAGTAAAACAAAAGGAGATTCCGATGAAATCGTAGAGAAAGTCTATAGCATCAAAGATGGGAAACTTAGTAAATTGCCAATGCAATCTTTTTCGGGTAGTTACAAAGGAAGTACATTCTCTTTCCAATATTCTATCATTGGTCAGGAGATTTTTGGCTATAATTACAGCGGAAATTTAGTACAGGTATTTGACCAGATGAATAAGAAGGGAGAAATCTATCTTTCTATAGAAAATGCCAAAGGAGACGAACAAATTCTTTGCGTAAACCGAAAAAATGGAGAATGCAGACAGGTTGTAAAACCTGGGGACGGAATGAATATGAGCATGTCTCCAGATGGAAAATATATCTTGATCAATCACAGCAAATCATATTGGACTGTCTTTGATACAGAAAAAGAAACAGAAAGAAAACTAGAAGGGCTTTCTGGATACGCACTTTTCAATGAATATGATTTCATTAACGGTGATCATATTGCCACAGTTGGAGATGCATTTACCAAAAACAATACCGAATTCTATCGCCTGAATTATATTGACCTTCAAACAGGAAAAGTAAAAGTATATCCGGAATATGGAGATATCAAAGGCTGCTGGACGTATCGATGTAATACGAAGAAAAAACAGTTGGAAATAGAGAATCTTATAACAAAACAAAAGCAGATGATTCCTTTAAAACAGGCAGAAGATGTTCATATAATGCGAGTCAATGGAGAGTATGTTTTACTAGGAACAGATTCTGATGATGTATATTATCTTTATAATTTGCAGGATGAAACCTATAGAGAATTAGATATACCAGAAGAAATCCGGGGAACACTGGAGATGTATGTTGCGAAAAAGGAGAAAAAATTACTGCTTACAAATGAAAAAGAAGCGTATTTGGTGGATTTAAAATAATGATTTTTAAAACAGGTTCAAAATATAGAAAATAAACACATTTTTCTATATTTTGAACCTGTTTTAAAGACAGAAAGAAGTATATACTTTAGATAATCGGATATGGAAAAGGAGAAATTGCCAATGATTCGAATGGAGATTGCCTGCTTCCTAATTATAGGAATGGTTGCATTTATGTACTTTTCAGCTGAGAAAGAAGGCTCAGAGTTGCACCGCACTTTTTCAATACTTTTAATAGCGGTACTGATTTATTTATGCTTTGATGGTGTAACGGTTTATACAGTTAATCATTTGGATATAGTGCCGTTATTGTTGAATAATGCTGTTCATCGAATCTTTATGGGGAGTATGGTATTTGTTATTTTCCTGTTCTATCGATATATTTCTGTACTGGTAGGAGAAGAAACAGGGAAAACAGAAAAACTACAGAATTTGAATAAAATGGCTGTTGGAGTTCTGGTATTAGCAGAATTAGGAGAATTCCTTTTGCCTATTTCTTACACACAAACAGCACAGGGAAATTACTCAGATGGTATTTATACCTATGTCTGCTATGCTTGTGTGGTATTTTATTTGTTATTGTGTAGTGTGATTTTATTTGGAAACTGGAAATTGGTTGACCGCAAGAAAAAGTTTGCAATTGGTGCCGCATTGATTGTGGAATTAACGGTGTGCATACTTCAGGGTCAGCATCATACCTGGCTGATTAGTGGAATGGGAATTACTTTGATGACACTTTCTTTTTATCTTACATTGGAAAATCCGGATATTATCCGGGCAGAACTTGTTGAACAGAAAATGTCCATGTTATATCTGAAAAGTCAGATTAATCCACATTTTCTTTATAATACTCTGGATACCATACGGATTCAGGCAGAGTTAAATGAGGATAAAAAAGTAGCAGAACTATTAATGAATCTGGTGGATTTTTTCAGGATGAGTGTGAAAGTGGACCGACAGATGGTAACATTGGATGATGAGCTGGATTTATTGAAAGCTTATATGGATCTAATGTGTTACCGGTATCCCTCTTTGCATTGCCAATATGATATTGATCCGAATCTCGGTGGAATGGAAGTGCCGAACTTTATTTTGCAGCCATTGGTAGAGAATAGTCTCCTTCATGGACTGAAAAATAAAGGGTATTGCGGTGGAATTTAATGAAAAACTTTATGAACTAAGAAAGAGCAGAGGACTCACACAAGAGGAGCTGGCAGAAGCTTTATTTGTTTCAAGAACTGCCATTTCCAAATGGGAATCTGGCAGGGGATACCCAAGCATAGATTCCTTAAAAGGAATTTCAGCATTTTTTTCGGTGTCAATTGATGAACTTTTATCGGGAGAGAAATTAATTTCTATTGCAGAAAAAGAGAATAAAGCGAACTTACAGAGTATATGCAATCTATTGATTGGAATTTTTGATATATTTTCATTTCTTCAGATTGTTCTGCCGCTATATCCGAAACATATTGGAAACTACGTTTCTGCTGTAAATTTGTTTGCATATTTGGAAACAACAGACTTAAATCGGATAGTTTACTGGGGACTGTTTATTGCATTAATCATAATTGGTGTGGTAAAAATCGTAATGTTGCAATTAAAGGTAGTCAAAGGGAAGAATGTTTTACAGATTAGCTCCATAGTCATTAGCATAGTGGCAGTGCTATTTTTGGCATTAACTGGGGAAACTTATGCTACGGTATTGATGTTTTTATTATTCCTTATGAAAGGAATTTTGATAATAAAAGAAAAGACATTATAGCGTTTTCAAATATATTCTAGCATAATGTCTCTTGACAAGTTACCGGAAGGTAACTATAATAAAGGTGACCGAAAGGTAACTTGATGATAGGATTAATTCACTACCAAGTTCTTTCAATGGAATATGAAGACTGGAGAGTATCATGAAGATGGAAGAAAAAAATACAAAAGAAAAAATACTGGAAGAGGCACTAAAACTATTTGCTAAGAGCGGATACAAAGGAACATCCATGAATGAAATTGCTGCCCAAATAGGAGTTAGTAAAGCTGCCCTGTACAAACATTATTCCAGCAAACAGGAAATCTTGGACAGCATTGTAAAAAGAATGAACCAGATGGACGAGGAAAGGGCAAAAGAATATGAGATGCCGAATGGCAATATGGAGGAAGTAGTTGTAGGGTATAAAAACGTAGCATTAGATAAAATCAAAGAATTTACAAAAGTACAGTTCTTGCATTGGACGAAAGAAGAGTTCCCGTGTTACTTCCGAAAAATGTTGACATTAGAACAGTACAGAGAGCCAGAGATGGCAAAGCTTTATCAGAAATATCTTGCAAAAGAACCACTACAATACATGGAAACTATTTTTTCGGGAATAGTGAGAAACAGTGAAGAGGCAAGACAACTTGCAATCGAATTTTATGGACCTATTTTCCTTTTATATAGTATTTATGACGAAACAGACAATAAACAGGAAGTAGTGAATATGGTAGAGCAACATGTGGAGCGGTTTTCAAAACGATTTCAGAACATGACAGCTTGAGGGGATGAAAAATGAACAAAGAAGAGATGAATCATCAAAAATGGATATATTGTCCGGTCTGTGGGAATAAAACAAGACTCCGATTACGCAAAGATACCGTACTTTTGCATTTCCCACTCTTTTGCCCTAAATGTAAAAAAGAGACTCTGATTGATGCAGAGAATTTTATGGTCAGGCAGATTGGATAATCGGAGAGTGGCAACTATCAACCGACTAAAATTAACGTGAAGATGGTTGATTTCTGCCTATGATAAATGGAAATAGTTTTTTATGAAAAGGTCAGACGCTTAGACGCAGTACGAATGAAATCGTATTGCGTCTTTTTTATTAAATATTTTATAAAAATGGAGGAAATAGAATGAAAGCAATCATTTACACATCAAATACAGGAAGTACCGCGTGTTATGCGAAATTATTAGGAGATGAATTGGAAATCCGTGTATATAGTATGAAAGAGGCAAAAAAAGCTTTATCTGCGGGTACTGAAATTATTTATCTTGGCTGGATTATGGCAGGAAAAATTCAGGGTTATCGTTCGGCAGTAACAGAATATAAAGTTTGTGCAGTATGTGCAGTTGGAATGGGACAGACGGGGACACAGAAAAAAGAAATACGGGAGAAAAATTGGATTCCAGAAAAAATTCCCGTATTTACGCTACAGGGAAACTTTGATGTGAAAAAACTCCATGGGATATACAGAATAATGATGAACATTATGATAAAAACAGCAGGAAAAGCTTTGGCAAATAAGACAGATAAATCATCAGAAGAAGAGGATATGCTGGATATGATACTACATAATGGTGAGCGTGTTAAGGCACAGAATCTGCAAGAAGTAATTCATTGGTATCGCAGGGAAGATAATCAATAATCGGAGGAAGAATAAATGAAACTTTATTTTGGAAATATGGTAACTACAGTAACAACGATGATGGTGCTTACCTTAGTTGGATTTATCGGATATTCTATATGGAACCGTAATATCATTAGTTTTTGGGGACGCAGAAACTTATTTTTACTAATATATGGTCTTGTCATTTGTTGCTTTGCAGCGACCAGAGATGGACTAGATAAAACCATTCAAGCAGCAATTGATGGAAGCTGCGCACCGGGAATATTCCCTCTTGTAAGTGTGCCCAACATCGTTGGTTGCATTGGCGCGGCTATGATTCTTATTGCAGCAATAGCAACACCGATAGCAAGGTCACAGCATATGAGAGAAATCTGGTTTTACTTTATGTCCGGTGGGATTCTTTTGAAAATAATAGTTATGGAAATATCAAGAATCATGATAGCAATATTCTGATTTGTGAGGCTGTGAAACAGACGACCCCTCATCTCCTGTAATATATAAAAATGCTTCGTTTCCCTGCGTCCAAGCTGCTCGTCCGCAACTAGAACTTGCTCAAAGGCGCATTTTTATATATTACAGGAGATGAGAGTTCTGTGTATTCCAATCCTACAAATCAATTGAAAAAGATTTGGGGAAGGGGACAGACATTAAATTCTGATTCTTCTCAATAATTCTTATAGTAATCTAGCTACAGATTCTTCAACAGCCAACAAACAGCTCGCAGAAAGAGAAATAACCTATATTTGTGGCCTGGGAGCAAAGGTTGGATGCGAGCGGTTAAGCGAACAT
>CAVCBH010000030.1:0-2341 GCA_963600375.1 bacterium
CAGATATAGGGGATCGTCTCTCTTTGGGAGCTGACTTTGGCTCTTTTCAATAATTTCCCGGCAATCAGGCTACAGTCTCCTCCGTAGCAACGGCATCTTCTGTCGATTCCTCTGTTCCCGAAGTTTTCGTCCTGAAAAATGCGATGGCACATAAAATCATAGCAATGCTTTGCAGTAATCCCGCAAAGATATTCATTCCTTTTACTGCATTGACTCCCCCGGAAATAACGAGGGTGCATGAAGTGCCTGCGAGTATCATTCCCACAAGAACTTTCTGTTTTTTCGGTGGTTCATCACCCGCAGAGAGTCCATTTATGGACAAAGTAGATGCTACGGAAGCCATCGGATCTGCGAGAGTACAGAAGCTAAGGACAATCGTGCATAAAAACAGGATTGTGATAAGCTTACTGCATGGTAAAGTTCCGATAATTTTGAATACTGTTGCCTGCATTCCGGAAGTATTTACTGCCTTCCATACATCTAATGCTCCTGATGTCTGTAAGAATAACGTCTGTCCTCCGAAAATTCCTATCCAGATAATACAGAAAACAGATGGTACGAGTACCTGTACAAGCATAAAAGTTCGGACAGTTCTTCCTTTTCCCATTCTTGCGAGGAACATTCCGATAATTGGTGCATAGATAATGAAAGAAGTCCAATATTGTACGCTCCATTCTGCAAACCATTTGTCATTCGGTGCCATGGCATTCATTAATGTTGTCTGTGTTCCCCAGTTATCTATGATAAATCCAATTGCTTCTGATGTAATTTTATTGATAAATGTTGTATCTCCAAAAACAAAGACATAAATAAGAAGAAATATAAAGAAATACATACAAATAGAAGATACCAGTTTCAGACCGCGGTTAATTCCTGAAACACAGGAAAGAATAAAGATTGCGATAACAGCGATGGCAACAATAATCCACACAATTGGTACCTGTGGAATTCCAAATGCGGCTTCTAATCCTGCTCCAATCTGCATCATTCCAACACTCATGGAATTGGAAGTTGCACACATAAGGCAGAAAATAACAAGACCTGTAACAAGAGTATTTAACCATGGAATCTTCTTTTTGGTTGCACACTCTACTATAGAAGAAACAGATAAGTTTTTTCCTTTGTTGTAACAGATTACTGCAAAAGCTGCTCCACAGACGGCATACATTGCATATTGAATAAAACTCCAGTCCCACATCGCCTGTGCTACAGCAAAGATTCCCGCTTTCCTTGTCTGTGCTTCTGCAATAGCTGTTGGCGTCTGCATATAATGATAAATCGGTTCCCCGATTGCCCAGAATAATAACCCTGTTCCAATACCGGAACAAATAGACATTGCACACCAGGAAGCCATGGAATAATCTGGTTTTGCATCTTTTCCACCAATGACAATATCGCCATATCGGCTGATAACGATAACCACTGCAAGAATAAGAAATATCAGTGACAAAATATTAATATAGGCTCCAAAATAATCTGCTATAAAATAAAGTGCTTTTGTCATAAACTTTTCCAGTGCCTCTGTTTTTACAATTCCTACCCCAATAAATGCTACTAATGCGATAACAGCAGGCCAAAATGCCAGTTTATTGATCTTCCCAATATCTTCTCTTTCGTTTTTCATACCTTCAATCCTCTTCTTTATCTTTACAGTTTTCCCGCTTTTTCCTTTATTTGCGGTTCATGTACTTTCTTGTTGATTTTCAGCTAAATAATCTATCTGTATTCCCTTTCAACGGCATTGACTTCACTCAATGATGTTAGCGTATCACCTCGTTTGTCGCCTTGTCAATGGAAAAACTTTCTGCCTTATTTAACTGAAAATCAACAAATCGCCACAGCAGATTGTTAATTTTATGATTTACTTTCCTTTTTTCGCAGAATTTGTTAATATTATAACAATTCCAAATTAAAATAAGTCAGGATAGAATCTATTTTCATAAATTCTGTCCTGAATATTTAAGTCGTAACTATTCGCTGGAACGTGTTTAAAACACATTCTGGCATATGCACTTACTTCGCATAGCTTCATTCACCAGCAAATACTATTGTCTGAAAATATTATAATTGTCCATAATCCTTACTGTTTAAAAATAAAGGATCATTCGAATGCGTTTCAGTTGTCAACTTTTCTATTATTATATCATTCCTCTTTCCCCTTGTGAAATACCATTGCCGTATAGAACTATTCATAAACTAAATACTTCTTCGTTTCCTTTTGTCCAAACTGCATTTTCCTATAGAAGCCATACTTCCTTTTAATTTATCTAAAATCATAATCATGCAAAGCAGAACCTGCCCTTGCTATATGAAGCATAATCCTTTATAATAAATATAATAT
>CAVCBH010000031.1:0-33636 GCA_963600375.1 bacterium
CCCGCAAATTGTGATGCACATCTTGCAGAAAGCATTTTTCAGACACGCTCTAGGACATCAACTCCCATGATTTTGGCGAGTCTTCCAACTGTTTCTGGTCTGATTTCTCGACCTCTTAAGGCTCCGCAATATGTGCCTTTTGGAAATCCTGCTGCTACAATTTCTTTTTGTCCCATGCAGGCTCTTGCTCTTGCGAGTTCAAACTTTTTTCTGTTAATTTTCAACTTTAGTTCTCCTTTCTGTTCAGATTTGGTTTGAATCTGTCAATAGTTTTTTGTATTCGAATTGAATCTGTTCATAGCTTTGGATTTGTGTTATAATGCAAAAAGAAAGGAGTTAACCATGTATACTACAAGTAATATTGGGGAAAATATAAGAAAATTTAGGAAAAAGGCTAAATTAACGCAAAAAGAATTGGCTGAAAAGTGTGGTTTGGCTGAGATTACAATTAGACAATATGAAACAGGTAAAAGAGAGCCTCGCTTTAACCAGCAGAAGCTCATTTGTTCTGCTTTGGGTATAACCCTTTCTGATTTGCTTTTTAAGGAATCTTTTCTTGATGATGATAAGAAAGAAGCACAGAAATTCAGTACACAATTAATAAAACTTATGCAACAAGTTAATGATTCTAATTTACCTGAGCAAAGAAAAAAAGAGAGTATTGATAAATATAAGTTGCTTATTGCAAAGAATAAACAGCTTGAAGACACGCTTGATTTAGTAATAGAGAAAGAAACAGAGCGTAAAGAAGCGACTAAAAGTTTAGAGTTGGAATATGAGAAATTTGAAGAAGCGAAACACGAATATGAAGAAGTTTTTTTCGGTTTATTGCAGCTGTTGAATGAAGATGGTCAATGTAAGTTAATAGATTTTTTGGGACTACTTTTAAAAATTCCCGAATATAGAGCTGATTCTATTCGAGAAGAATCAGACAAAAACTAAAAAGATGCTGTTGCGCAGAATATCCAAGAAACCGAAAAAGAGAAAGAATAATAGTGAATTTTGCTATTTTACTGTTTACAAATATATCGGAGCATTAAGACTCCGGTATAAAAAACTATAGAAAATATAATATATTTAATTAGGCAGCCGGGGGACGGCTTCACCTGTTCCGAGTCTTGCGGAAGGGGTGATATTATGGTTACATACACAGACCTTTTTTCATACACCATCATGCTATGTGCTGTAATCACGCTAGCTATTAATATACACAAAAAATAGCCGTCCTGCTCCCTGCAAAGAAACGGACGACTACTTTTTAAACTAAATCTTTACCGGGACAGGTGACCGCACACCTTCCGGCTGTCTTGTTAAGTATATTATATTCTAAATACTTATGTTAGTCAACAATAAAAAAGCACTCAATAACCCCAATGAAGTGCTTTTTAAGTATGAGGAATGCTAGAAGCGCAAAAAGACTCGTCAAACTCTTTGACACGCTCTAGTATTTCATCTATCTGGTTTCTAAAGTGTTAAATTTTACTATAGAAAAATTTAATTACTGGTGATATAATCAGATGCAAATATTTGATACAAAGAGGTATTGAGATGAGTGATGCGATAAAGAAGGACGCGAAACGCATTTATAAGTGGGACAATTTAAAGTGCTTTTTGATTGTGATGGTTGTTGTTGGACATTTTGTGAATCAATATGCACCGATATCTGATACAATGAAAAGTATTTCCCTGTTTATTTATTCTTTTCATATGCCACTTTTTATTTTTTTGTCCGGATTATTACAGAAAAAATGGGATGAAAAACATCCGTTTCGATGGGATAAACCGATTTATTATATTATGATAGGCTATACGCTGAAGTTTTGTATTTACGGGATTAAATTATTTTTCCATCAAAAAGCAGTCTTTCAGTGGTTTGAGGATACAGGAATTCCGTGGTATATGTTTGCGATGGCAGCATTTATGGTAATCGCATATCTGATAAAAGAATTGCCGTTATGGTTTGTGTTACCGATTAGCATTATGACAGCCTGTCTGGCCGGGTATGATCCTAAGATCGGAAGTTTTCTTTATCTTTCAAGAATTATTGTATTTTTCCCTTTTTATTATACGGGATATTGCCTGAATTTAAAAACGCTGCAGGAATGTCTGGATAAAACATGGATTAAATGCCTTTCAGCTATTTTCCTTACAGATGCTGTTTTATATACGATGGCAAAGATTGAAGATACCTATTCCTACATTCGTCTGTTCACGGGAAGAAATGCATATGAATTAATTCATGTAGAAAGTTGTGGAGCCATTCATCGACTGCTGTTTTATGCAATTGCTTTTTTGATGGGAATTGCGATTATCAGTCTTGCGCCGGATTGTAAGGTGCCGATTATGGGGACAATAGGAAAAAGAACATTGACGATTTATTTTTGGCATCGCCTGATTTTGTATGTACTTACCTTTTCAGGTGTAACGAAAACTTTGATTCAGAAGGTTCCAGTGGGCTGGATATGGATTTATCTCGCCATTGCCGTTTTACTGCCATTTGTATTGGCGGCAGAAGTTTTTGCAATTCCACTTACGCTTCTTAAAAATACAGAAAATGTGTTACTTACAGGAGTGAGAATGGTAAGCCTGTGCTTTTATAAATGGAAAGAGAGCACCCTTACGGTACTCCCTGTGTTAGAGTTTATTACTATTGTGTTAATGTTGATTTATTATGGTGAGGATGTCGGCATCCTGTAACACCTTTAATAGTTTCTTGCAAAAAGAAGAGCCAAGGTTCTTTTGTATCTTATCATAATGAAGAAGTTTAACCTGTAAAATATCTGGCTGTTCTGTTAAAAAGTCGTACAGAGCATCCAGGTTGTTTCCGAAATATTCAGGAACATCCAGCTCCTTTTTTATATGTTCATAAAAATCGTCTTTCTTTTTTATGGATAAACCATCAATCGTGATTATCATTGTACATCATCTCCATAAAGTAAAGTGAAAGTTTTATAGTGATCTTCGGTGTAATAAATCTGTCCATCATCTGAGTAAATAATGCGTTTCGCTCCGCGATTTGTCTTATTTGGCGTATCAATGTCACATTCATGATAGGTTCTTCCGGAAACGACAGGAAGAAGTTCTTCGTAATTTCCGAAATAATCACCGCCGATACATTTGCCGGGGGCGTATGATTCTAAGCTGCCGCCAGTCCATCCAAGTTTTTTTGCTTCCTTTTTCGTGATGAAATTATCTGGCAAATGTCCATATTGGATAAGATAGTGCATGACATCTTCTTTTGAAGTGTAGCTTCCATTTTTGTCAAGATAATCGTCGGTTTCGTCAATCTGCTTTTTCTCAGTACTGCCTGATAAATTACTCTTTTGCTGCGAATTATTCCTGGCATTCGAGTTCTCGTACTCTGTTGTCTCTGAAACAGAAGAGTATGTTCCGGTTTCTGTAGTACTATCTGTGCTGAAGGAAGAGTCACAGCCGGTAATTGGAAGAATGACAAGCAGTAAAGTAGAAAGAACGGACAATAGGCGCCATAATTTCTTTTTTAAATTCATAAATATCCTCCCTTGTTTAAATGCTGCACGTATTTTGTAGTAGTATAACAAAAAGAAAAGAGACAGTAAAGAAGTCGTAAAAAAATTCGTTTACACAAATTTACACTTCGATGCTGTCTCTTTTTGTTTTTTGCTGTTTACATATCACGTCCGATTCGTCCAAACAGGGTAAGTAAGTATAAACCGGACAGACCAACCAGATCATAGATGAGTCTGGAAAACCAACTGTTCTCTCCAAAGAAGAAAGAGACGAGATTAAATTGGAACACACCGATTAATCCCCAGACGATAGCACCGATAATTGCAAGTGTCAGTGCAGTATAATCAATCCATTTCATAGTAGATAAAACTCCTTTCTGTGTTTGGTTTTATCAGTATAACCAGTTTCTATAAATTTATGAAAAGAGAAAGAAAAAAATTATATTTTTCGAAAAAATGCAGATAATATTTTTGAATCAAAAGGAAGGAGAAATATCAATGAAAAAATCAAAAACTTATGTGGCAATGTTACTTGTGGTAATGGTGGTGCTGGCTCTTGTGGGTTGTGGCATGAAGAATGAAAAAAATAAGGATAATGCAGAGGCAACGACGGGATGGAGTGTAGGAAATCCTGATAATACAACGGAAGATAAGAACACAACAGAAGAGAAAGATAATGTAAAAGATGATTTAAAAGATGCGGCAGAGGATGCAGGAGATATGATGGATAATCTGGGAGCGGGAACTTTTGATACGTATGAGGACGCCAAAAATTATCTAAAAGATAAATTAGAGACAGATAATGGAGATGTTTCTTATGAATTCCGTGAAGAAACGCAGGATCTTACTTCTTATGACAATGCAAATCCAGGAGCGGAAGGCTATGAATTCCATGTATATGAGTCAGAAGATGGCAAAAAAACAGGGGACTATTATGTAGATAAGGATACAGGAAAAGTATATCTTTATACAAAAGATAAGAAGATTACAGAGTATTAGAAGGTATTTGGAAAATTATTCTTGAAACTGCATGTCTTGTATCATGATATATTTTGCTTTTGTTTAGTTGACGTAAATCGCTACGTTGTTCTTGTCAGGGTAAAATCTCTATTAAATGAGGGGATGCATTTTATGGGGAAAATTAGGGAATAGGATTTAACGAAGAGATGGCAGATTGGAAAATTGCTTTGTTAAGAGGTGTTCCAATCTGCCATTTCATAAATAAAAACAGAAAAATTAGAAAAAAATAGAAAAAAAATACTGGAAAAATATTACACAATATGTTACAATAATTTACATAATAAATAGAAATTGTATATTTGGGAAAGAGAGGAACGAGAATGACATTTGAGGCATTTCAGGAATACATAAAAGAGAATATTTTAGAGGGATGGAAACAGGAAGGCGAAGTAGAGATTACTACGGTAAAGAAGAATAACGGGATAGAACTATGTGGGCTTTATGTTAAGAATCCGGGAATGAATATTTCTCCGACAATTTATTTGGATGAATATTACAGTTATTATTTAAAAGGAGAAGGATTAGATGAAATTATTCAGAGAATTCGGGAAGAATATGAGTGGAAGATTTCGCGGGTAACGGATTATCATTTTAATCTTGAGAAGTTTGAATGGGTGAAGGATCGTATTATTTATCGTCTTGTGAATTATGAGAAGAATGAAGAGATTTTAGAAGATTGTCCACATTTGAAGCTGTATGATCTTGCTCTGACATTTCGGTGGGTTGCGCACAGTGATGATATAGGGATTTCCACAGCATTAGTAACGAATCAGGAAGTGACTGCGTGGGGGATTTCTCTAAACGAGCTGCTGTTAGCGGCCAGAGAGAACACCCCTCGTCTGTTTCCGGCGCAGATGGTGGATATGGATGAGATGATTCAGCGGGCAGGAGTTTCTTTTCCGGAAGAAGAGAATACAATACCGATGTATATTATGACGAACAGACAGGAAGTGAATGGAGCATCTGTGCTTTTGTATGATGATGTTTTGCAGGAATTTGCCAGTCAGAAGAAGACAGACTTTTATATTCTTCCAAGTAGTATACATGAGGTAATCTTAGTGCCTTCGAATCGAATTGACAATCCGGCACAATTGTTTACGATGGTGGCAGATGCGAATCAGACAGTAGTTGCTTTGGGAGATGTTTTGTCGGACTCTGTCTACTATTATAATAGAAGAAAGAATCAGATTACACCGGTTGTAGAAGAAAAGAGAATTGTGTAGAATTTTGTAATGTGTTTGTGTGAGTCTTTCGATTTTCTGCTAATAGGTGCATCTGGTTGAAAATATAAGGGGTTGTGATATACTTGTACTTATCTGATTTATTAGAAAGAGCAGGTGGCATCAAAATGAAAAAGTGGAAGATTTTATTTAACATAGTTATGGAAGTGGTTATATTCCTTGGGATGGCAATTGTATTGATTGTGGGAATTCCTAAGTTGATGGGATTTTTCTGGCCATTTGTGGCGAGTTGGATACTGGCATTACTGGCAACACCGCTATGTAATCTGCTGGAGAAGCATATTAAGCTGAATAAAAAATGGTCTTCAGCGGTAATCATTATTCTTGTTCTGGTAGCAATTGCAGGCCTTGGATATTTTGCGGTAACGAAACTTGGGCGGGAATTGATGCAGCTCTTTTCCGGGGCTCCAGCTTATTATGGATATGTTCAGAAGCTGATAAAGTCATTGAGTGATAGTCTTACGAATATTATCTCACCGATTTCGGCTGATTTTGGAAATCAGATTCAGTCATTTTTTAATGATCTGCTTCGTCAGATGGGTGGCATGATTAACAAGTTTGCTCCGAAGGGAGTAAAGATGATGGGAACAGCGGCAGCTAACTTGACAAATGGATTTATTGGAACAATCGTCATGATTATTTCAGCGTATTTCTTTATTGCCGACAGAGAGAAGCTGGGAGAACTTTTCTGGAAAGCAGTGCCAGAAGATTTAGCACAGATGGCAAGAGATATTAAAGACAAGGTGATTGCTGCATTAGGTGGATTCGTTGTGGCACAGCTTAAGATTATGTGCATCGTGTTTGCTATTTTGCTGATAGGATTTTTGATTATAGGTAATCCATATGCCTTGTTACTTGCGCTTGTTATTTCGTTTGTAGATCTTCTGCCGATTTTAGGTACTGGAACCATATTGATTCCGTGGACACTTGTATGTTTTTTGCAGAGGGATTACAGACAGGCAATGTTCCTCATTGTTTTATATGTAGTCTGCCTGGTCGCAAGGCAGTTTTTACAGCCGAAGATGATTGCTGATAGTATGGGACTAGATTCAATGACAACCCTTGTACTGATTTATACAGGATATAAGTTAAATGGAATGAAGGGGATGATTCTGGCATTACTTGCAGGTGTAATCATTCTTAGTTTATACAGGCTGGGACTGTTTGACAGGAAAATACAGAGAATTAGTCAGCTTTTATATGAATATAGACATTGTGAAGAGAATATAACTCGAAAAATGTAAAATAAGATAAGAAATCAGATAATTATGTCTAAATAATAAAGATGTCTGAAAATATATTGACTTGTATCTGTGCTTGTGCTAGAATGGGGCTATCCTGACCAGAAGAAGGCAGGTAGTTTAATAATGGAGGTATTCCGATGTTTAAGGGAACAGTGAAGTGGTTTAACAATCAGAAAGGATATGGTTTTATCCAGGACGAGAGTGGCAAAGATATCTTTGTACATTATACAGGACTGAATATGCCGGGCTTTAAGTCATTAGAAGAAGGGAATGAAGTAGAGTTTGACATTGTTCAGGGAGAGAAAGGACCGCAGGCTTCTAATGTAGTGAAGCTGTAGGAATACAGAAACACAAAGGATATAGCGCCGTTGCAGGAATTGATTTGCAACGGCTTTTTTTGTATAATAAACAGGATATGGTAATGGTAAAATAGAGTAACCATGATAGAGCATATTTGAAAAAACTCCATAAATTATAATACACATCTTGCAGAAAGTGTTTTTCAAGCACATTATAGACGTAAAGAAAGATATGTGAAGAAGAGTACATGAAAAGAATTGATGAAAGAGAGAATAGAAAAGAGAATGACAGAAAGAATTGAAGTAAGTGAAAAGAGGCAGAATTAATTGAAAAAGTAAAAAGAATTCAAAGTTGTATAAAGAAGAATATATAAAAGGCAAAATCGGAGAAAGAAAATGAGACTATATTTAATCCGGCATGGAGAAACTGCCCTTAATAAAAGAGGGTGTTATTATGGAAAGACGGATGCGATTCTATCAGAAAAAGGAATATCCCAGGCGGAATATTTAAGAGGTCTTTTTAAAGAGATTTCTTTTGATTATATTGTAGCAAGCCCTTTGGTTCGTGCGTATAATACCGCACAGATTGTCATGGGAGAAAGAAAGCAGGATATCTTTGGTGATTCGCGCCTTATGGAACAGGACTTTGGTATCTTTGAGGGAATGACATATGAGGAGATTGACAGAAAGTATCCAGAGGAATTAAAAAGCTGGAATGCCCAGTTTTCTACATATAGAATCCCAGAAGGCGAGAGTTTTCAGGAGGTGAGGGGCAGAGTGGAAGCATTCCTTGAAGATATACCGTCAGGTAGAGAAACAAAAGGAGAATCTATGCTGATTGCAGCGCATAAAGGGACACTTGGTCATCTTCTGGCAGCGATGTTAAAGTTGCCACTGGAAGGATATTGGAACTTTGCATTTGAACAGGGTTGTTATAGTGTAGTTGATTTAGAAGATGGATATGCGATCATACGGAAGTTGAATGCAAAAGTAATATAAAAAGGCTTATAATGAAGATATGATAATTTGCAATAGAATTACTATAGAAAGGATACAAAAATGGATTTATTTGAATATATGAGTATGCAGAGGAAGAAAGAAGAGTCTCCTCTTGCAGTACGAATGCGTCCAAAGAATCTTGATGAGGTGGTAGGACAGCAGCATATTATAGGAAGAGATAAGCTTTTATACAGAGCGATTAGGGCAGATAAGGTCAGCTCACTGATTTTTTACGGCCCTCCGGGAACGGGAAAGACAACACTTGCAAAGGTGATTGCTAATACAACAAGTGCAAACTTTGTACAGATGAATGCAACGACTTCGGGAAAGAAAGATATGGAACAGGCGGTATCTCAGGCAAAAGACGCATTTGGCATGTATGGAAAGAAAACCATCTTATTTATTGATGAGATTCATCGTTTTAATAAAGCGCAGCAGGATTATTTGCTGCCGTTTGTGGAAGATGGAACAGTGATTTTGATTGGAGCAACAACAGAGAATCCATATTTTGAAGTAAATAGCGCATTACTTTCCCGGTCGCAGATTTTTCATTTAGAGCCGTTGGGGCAGGAAGAAATCTGTGATCTGGTTAAGACTGCCGTAGAAGATAATGAGAGAGGCATGGGCGCATATGGAGCGGTAATTACAGAGGAAGCGGCACAATTTATTGCGGAAATGGCAGGCGGCGATGCCAGAAGAGCGCTGAATGCGGTAGAACTTGGTGTTCTTACAACAGAGCCAGACAAACAGGGAAAACTCGTGATTGATCTGCCGGTAGCAGAAGAGTGTATCCAGCGAAAAGCGGTCAATTATGACAGGGACGGAGACAATCATTATGATAATATCTCTGCGTTTATTAAGAGTATGAGAGGGACCGATCCAGATGCGGCAGTATTTTATCTTGCAAGGATGCTTGATGCAGGAGAAGACCCGAAGTTTATTGCACGTAGAATTATGATTTGTGCTTCAGAAGATGTGGGAAATGCCGACCCACAGGCATTGGTTGTTGCAGTAGCAGCTTCTCAGGGAGTGGAGCGCATCGGCATGCCAGAAGCAAGAATTTTATTATCACAGGCGGCCGCTTATGTAGCCAGTGCGCCGAAAAGTAATGCCAGCATTATGGCAGTAGATAAAGCGCTAGAAATGGTACGAAGTCAGAATACAGGACAGGTTCCTTCTTATTTGAGAGATGCACATTATGGCGGTGCAAAAAAGTTGGGACATGGTATTGGCTACAAATATGCACATGATTATCCAGAGCATTATGTAAAACAGCAGTATCTTCCCGATGAACTGAAAGAAGAGAGGTTTTATCTTCCGACAGAAAACGGATACGAAAAAGAAATAAAAGCACATCTGAAACATTTAAGAGAACGAGAAGAGTAAAAAAGTAAGAGAAAAATAAAAAGTAAAAAGAAAGAGAAGAAAAGATGAAAAAGGTAAAACGAATACTGGCTTTATTGCTGGTAATTTTTCTGATAGCAATGGTTTTTGTTACATTATATTGTGCATTTACAGGAAGTCCGTATTTTATGGCATCTCTATTTGTGATGTTAGGACTGCCGTTATTGATTTATGCTTATATGTTCATTTATCGACTTGTAAAGGATAGGGATGAGAAATAAAGATAAAGAATGATCATGGTATGGTTTTGGATAAAGATAGATGGCATTGTTGCTTTGATTCTGTGATTTGATCTGGATATTTTTGATTTCTTCTTGACAATTATTTATTAATAAGGTAATATATAAAAAGTAACAATTACTATTATTAAGTGCTGATAAAGGGTAATTATAATACGTTACAATAATGCATATTGCATAGAAGAAAGGGGTTAATTATGCCAGAATTAAAAGGATCAAAAACAGAACAGAACTTAATGACAGCATTTGCAGGAGAATCTCAGGCAAGAAATAAATATACTTACTTTGCAAGTAAAGCAAAAAAAGAAGGATACGTTCAGATTGCAAGCATTTTTGAAGAGACAGCGAATAACGAGAAAGAGCATGCAAAGATGTGGTTTAAACTTCTTGAAGGAGGAGCTATCCGTTCTACAATCGAGAACCTTCAGGCAGCAGCAGATGGCGAGAACTATGAGTGGACAGATATGTATGCAACTTTCGCAAAAGAAGCAAGAGAAGAAGGTTTTGATGATATTGCAGAGAAGTTTGAAGGTGTAGGAGCAATCGAAAAAGAACATGAAGCAAGATATTTAAAGCTTCTTGATAATGTAAAGAAAGAAATTGTATTCTCCAGAGATGGTGATACAATCTGGCAGTGTGCAAACTGTGGTCATATCTGCATCGGAAAGAAAGCGCCGGATGTATGCCCAGTATGTGATCATCCACAGGCTTACTTCCAGATTAAGGCAGAGAATTTCTAATTTGCCGTAGGCAAAGAGACGCCCTCAGAAAGAGAAAGAAGCTATATTTGTGACTTTCGTTGCGGCAGGTTGAATGTTCGCTTACACGTTCGCATCCAACCTTTGCTCCCAGGCCACAAATATAGCTTCTTTCTCTTTCTGAGGGCTGTTCTTTGGCTGTTGGAGCAAAATCAGTAGAATTTCGTGTTGGAGAATTTTGACCATAGAAACTTGGACTACTTTTTCCAAAGTTTCTGCTTTGCCGGGCAAAATGGAGCGTTTAGCACAATGGAACAAAATCAATAAATTTTTTAGGGGTTCTTCTCAATAATCCTTCTGACAATCCGTCCATAGATTCCTCTACAGCGGCGTTTGTTTAGCTAAATAATTCAGAATTTGAAAAAAGCAAGCAAAAGTACTTGACAAAGTTTGTGACTTCATATATAATAGCCATCTGTAAAGCAAAACTACTTTACACGACATGAGGTGAGAGACTATTGGATAGAATAGTAGAGAAGTCATTACTTTTTGATTTTTATGGTGAATTGCTCACGCAACATCAAAAAGAAGTGTATGGAGAATATATTCAGAATGATTTATCTCCGACAGAAATTGCGGTTCTTCGCGGTATCAGCCGGCAGGGAGCACATGATTTGATTAAAAGATGTGAGAAGATTCTTACAGATTATGAGAATCGACTGCATCTGGTAGAACATTTTCAAAAAGTAAAGAAGACAGTAGCTTCCATTCATACCTGTGCCGAAGAGATTACGGAATGTGATGATAAATCCGTTATTCGTGAGAAAATCGCACAGATTGCAGAGCTATCCAGTAACATACTGGAAGAGTATTAAGAACAGGGAGATTTTGTTATGGCATTTGAGAGCCTTACCGATAAATTACAGAATGTCTTTAAGAATTTGAGAAGCAAGGGTCGTCTGACAGAAGCTGACGTAAAGGAAGCGATGAAAGAAGTAAAGAGAGCCCTGCTGGAAGCGGATGTTAACTTCCGTGTAGTTAAATCTTTTGTCAAGACAGTAACGGACAGAGCGATAGGACAGGATGTTCTGACTGGTTTGAATCCAGGTCAGATGGTAATAAAGATTGTAAAAGAAGAGATGGAATCCCTGATGGGTTCCGAGATGACAGAACTGGTAATCAAACCGGGAAATGAGATTACTGTTTTCCTGATGGCAGGTCTTCAGGGTGCTGGTAAGACAACAACCTGTGCCAAGATTGCCGGACAGCTCAAGAAAAAGGGAAAGAAACCTTTGTTAGTTGCCTGTGATGTATATCGTCCGGCAGCAATTAAGCAGTTGGAAGTGAATGGTACGAAGCAGGGAGTTCCTGTGTTCACTATGGGAGATAAACAGAATCCTGTAGACATTGCAAAAGCTTCTATTGAACATGCCAGAGAGAATGACAACAATATTGTTATTTTGGATACCGCGGGACGTCTTCACGTAGATGAATCTATGATGGAAGAGCTGCAGAATATAAAGGCGAACATCGATGTAACGCAGACGGTTTTAGTTGTAGATGCTATGACTGGTCAGGATGCAGTTAATGTAGCAAAGACTTTCGAAGAGAAAGTTGGCATTGATGGCGTCATCTTAACCAAGCTTGACGGTGATACCAGAGGCGGTGCGGCACTTTCTATCCGCGCAGTGACAGGTAAGCCGATATTATATGTTGGTATGGGTGAGAAACTTGAAGATTTACAGCAGTTTTATCCAGACCGTATGACAAGCCGAATTCTTGGAATGGGAGATGTATTTACTCTTATTGAGAAGGCGGAGAATGCAGTAGATGAGGAAGAGGCAAGAAAGTTAGAGCAGAAGCTTCGTAAGGCGGAGTTTGGCTTTGACGATTTCCTTTCCCAGATGCAGCAGATTAAGAAGATGGGAGGTCTTACAGACCTGCTTTCCATGATTCCAGGTGTTGGAAGCCAGCTTAAGAATGTGGATATCGACGATAGTGCGATGGACAGCATTGAGGCGATTATTTATTCCATGACACCGGAAGAAAGAGCAAACCCTAATATTTTGAATCCTTCCAGAAAAAAGCGAATCGCGGCTGGAGCAGGTGTAAAGCTTCAGGATGTGAATAAGCTTTGTAAGCAGTTTGAACAGTCACGTAAGATGATGAAGCAGATGAATGGAATGATGGGCAAGGGTGGCCGCAGAAAAGGTGGATTCAATCTTGGCGGAATGAAGCTTCCATTTTAATAAGCTTTAATTAACGATGGTATCCGGGGGACCGGTTCCAATATAGATGAATTATTTATACACAAATATTATGAAAGAGGTGAATCACATGGCAGTAAAAATGAGATTAAAAAGAATGGGTAAAAAGAGAAATCCTATCTATAGAATTGTAGTTGCAGATGCAAGATCTCCAAGAGATGGTAGAAACATCGACGAAATCGGTTTATACGATCCTAACCAGGAACCATGCGTAGTAAAGATCGATGAAGAAGCAGCAAAAGACTGGCTTTCTAAGGGAGCACAGCCTACAGATACAGTTGCAAGATTATTAAAGAATGCCGGTATTGAGAAATAATAACTGGAGGCTAATATAATGAAAGAGTTAGTAAAAGTTATAGCAGTTTCTCTTGTTGATCATCCGGACGAAGTTGTTGTTACAGAGAAGGAGACAGAGAATTCCATTGTCTTAGAATTACATGTTGCCCCAGATGATATGGGCAAGGTAATCGGCAAGCAGGGACGTATTGCCAAGGCAATCCGTACTGTTGTAAAGGCAGCAGCATCCCGCGATGATAAAAAAGTGATAGTTGATATCGCACAGTAATAGGCATTTGAAATGTTACCTGTAAACGTTTGAGCAGGTAACATTTTTTTCTATATAGCGAAGTAACTATATTAGAGTAATGTCAACAAGGGTGGAGTGAATTGGTATCCCCTTTTGACAAACGATGAATAACCAGTCGTATCTGACTATTCCGATTTTGTGAATGATCGATTGGGGCTTGAAACAACGGCAGAATGGAGATAACAGAGGTATGGAAGATTTATTTCAGGTTGGCATCATTACAGGAACGCATGGACTGAAGGGTGAGGTTAAAGTTTTTCCAACAACAGATGATAAAGAGAGATTTCTTGATTTAGAGACAGTTTTGATTGATACAGGAAAAGAACTCATTGAGAAAAAAGTGCAGTATTGTAAGTTTTTTAAACAGTTTGTATTTGTAAAGTTTGAGGGACTTAATGATATTAATGATGTAGAAAAATATAAGAGATGCCCTCTTAAAGTTACCAGAGAGAATGCAGTTCCATTAGAGGAAGATGAGTACTATATCGCAGATTTGATCGGACTTACGATCGTAGATGAGAGTGGCGTAACAATCGGTGAGCTTGTGGATGTTATAGAGACAGGTGCGAATGATGTGTATGAAGTGAAAACTCCAGATGGAGGACATGTGCTTCTTCCTGCAATCAAGGATTGTATTTTAGATGTGGATATGGAGGAGAAGATTATTTTAGTTCATATGCTGAAAGGGCTGGTGGATTAATGAATTTCCATGTACTCACTTTGTTCCCGGATATGATTGAAGGCGGTATTCGTACAAGCGTAACAGGAAGAGCATTGCAGAATGGATATATTCATCTGAATGCGGTAAATATACGAGATTATTCCAAAGACAAACATAAACATGTGGATGATTATCCTTACGGAGGTGGAGCCGGTATGGTAATGCAGCCGGAGCCAATTTACCTTGCGTATGAGGAGATTACACAGAATATGGAGAAGAAACCAAGAGTAGTATACGTTACACCACAGGGTTCTGTCTTTAATCAGTCAATGGCAGAGGAATTTTCCGAAGAAGAAGATCTGATTTTTCTATGTGGACATTATGAAGGCGTAGATGAGAGAATCTTAGAAGAAATCGTTACAGATTATGTGTCTATCGGTGATTATGTGCTTACTGGAGGCGAACTTCCGGCAATGGTTATGATTGATGCAGTTTCCCGTCTTGTACCAGGAGTCCTCAATAATGAAGAATCTGCAGAATTTGAGTCGTTCCATGACAATCTTTTAGAGCATCCCCAGTATACGCGTCCGGTAGAATTCCATGGGAGAAGAGTACCAGACGTACTTCTTTCCGGGCATCATGGCAATATAGATAAATGGAGAAGAGAGCAGTCGTTAAAGAGAACATTGGAAAGACGGCCAGATCTTCTTGAAGAAGCCATTTTATCAAAAGAAGATGAAAAGTATTTAAAAAAGTTAAAAAAAGACTTGCATGACCCGGAATAGTATGTTATTATTAGCAAGTTGTGAAAAAAGGTGGTCCGCTTTTACATTCAGGTATTAAGAACACCGAGATTATATAGGAGGTCACACATGAAAGATATTATTAAGAGCATTGAAGATGCACAGTTAAAACCAGAAGTTGACAGTTTCCGTGTTGGAGATACAGTTCGTGTTTCCGCTAAGGTAGTAGAGGGTTCTCGTGAGCGTATCCAGGTATTCGAAGGAACTGTTATTAAGAGACAGAACGGTGGAGCAAAAGAAACTTTCACAGTAAGAAAGTTCTCTAACGGTGTTGGTGTTGAGAAGACATGGCCATTACATTCTCCAATCGTTACAAAGATTCAGGTAGTAAGAAGAGGTAAAGTAAGAAGAGCTAAACTTTACTACTTACGTGATAGAATCGGTAAGAGAGCTAAGGTAAAAGAATTAGTTAAATAGTATCACAAAAAACCGGGGCGAGTATTTATACTTGCCCTGTTTTTCCATACAGATTTCCGGGAAAAGGTGAAAGCAGATGAAAAATTATCGGTATTTAGAAAGAAGAAACATGATGATTCGCCGAATTGGTCTTTGGGTTGGAGAGATTGTCGCAGCAATCCTGTTAGCATTTTTAGTGATTCAGTTTTGCTTTCAGACAGTAACGGTACATGGAGACTCGATGCAGCCGGCATATTATGACGGAGATACTGTGTTGGTGAATAAGTTAGATTATCGGATCAGTAGCCCGAAAAGACTGGATGCAGTCATTTTAGAGGTAGAGAATGGCTCTACGACCCACTATTCTGTAAAAAGAGTGATTGGATTGCCAGGTGAGACCGTTAAGATAGAGAGTGGAAAGATTTATATAAATAATAAAGAATTAAAAGGATTTTCAGAGGAGGATATCCTTTCAGCGGGACTTGCCGCTTACGATGTAGAGCTTGGTGATGATGAGTATTTTGTGATGGGAGATAACTGTAATAACAGTGAGGATTCCAGAGTATCCAATATCGGTAACATCAAACGTTCACAATTTGTAGGTAAAATAGCAGGGACGCTTCATAAAGTAACAAGACAGTAAGGAGGAAAAAAGATGCATTTTCAGTGGTATCCTGGTCATATGACAAAGGCCAGAAGAATGATGCAGGAAAATATCAAGCTGATTGATATTGTGGTAGAGCTGGTAGATGCCAGAGTACCCTTTAGCAGTAAGAATCCAGATATAGATGAACTTGCAAAGAATAAGTATCGTCTTATTGTCTTAAATAAGGCAGATATGGCAGATGCAAAGACAACGGCAGCATGGCAGAATTATTTCGAGGCAAAGGGCTTTTTTGTGGCGAAGGTGAATTCACAAAAAGGTGCTGGAATGAAGGAAGTAAAGTCCTTAATTGAAAAGGCATGTCAGGAAAAGAAGGCAAGAGATAAGAAGAGAGGAATTTTAAACCGCCCACTTCGCGCGATGGTTGTTGGAATCCCGAATGTTGGTAAGTCTACCTTTATCAACTCTTTTGCAGGAAAAGCCTGCGCCAAGACCGGCAATAAGCCAGGTGTTACGAAGGGAAAGCAGTGGATTAAGATTAATAAGAATGTGGAACTTTTAGATACGCCGGGGATTTTGTGGCCAAAGTTTGAGGATCAGGCAGTAGGACTGCGTTTAGCTCTGATTGGTTCTATTAAAGAGGAGATTCTTAATACAACAGAGATGGCAATGGAATTTATCGGCTTTTTGAAAAAGTCCTATTCGGGAGTGTTAGAAGAGCGATATTCTGTCGATGAGAGTAAAGAGAACTTAGAGATCCTTCAGGAGATTGCAAGAATACGAGGCTGTCTAATGAAAGGCAATCAGACAGATATTGATAAGGCAGGACGCCTTCTTTTAGAGGACTTCCGTTCCTTACGTCTTGGTAAGTTATCTTTGGAGGTGCCAGATGAGCAATAAAGTGATAGATAGACAAAAGAAAGAGGAAAAAGAAGGCGCAGAAGAAAAAAGTACTGCCAAAAATATTTTTGGAACAATTGCCTATATAGTAGGAGTCTGTGTTTTTGTATTTTTAATTTTACATTTTGTAGGCCAGAGAACTGTTGTAAATGGACATTCAATGGATACAACATTAGCTGATGGACAGAATCTGGTTATGGATAAATTATCTTACCGTTTTAGTGATCCAAAAAGATTTGATATTATTATTTTCCCAGGACCAGAGGAATTTGGACAGCATCCGTACTATATTAAGAGAATTATTGGAATGCCGGGCGAGACAGTACAGATTAAAGATGGTAAAGTTTATATTGACAATAAAGAGCTGAAGAGCGATGTGTATGGCATCACGGATCATATTGATTATCCTGGCATTGCAGAAGAACCGTTGAAGCTTGGGGACGATGAATATTTCTGTCTGGGAGATAATCGTCCAGTCAGTCAGGACAGTCGGTATGAACAAGTCGGGCCGGTAAAGAGGTCTAGTATCGTCGGTAAAGTGTGGATAAGAATCTGGCCGCTTAATAAGTTTGGTAAAGTATCTTAGATAAAAGTATTTTAAATATTATAAAGCATTTTAAGGAACATATCTTAAATATTTTATAAAGATATTTTACAGTAGAGTATTTTATAATAAAGTGTCTTAAATGGAAGGTGTCTGCGAAATATGGGTAGAAGAACAAAGAAAAACCCGGAAGTAACGCTGGGAAGACGACAGCGCAGAAGAAAAGAGCAGAGAAGAAATAGAGTGAAGGAAGTTATCAGTACGATTATCTATCTTATTGTTTTATGTGCGGCGGTTTATCTGATTCTACATTATGTGGGGCAGAGAACGGTTGTGCGGGGCGATTCTATGGATACAACGCTATCTGATGGACAGAATCTCATCATGGATAAGATATCGTATCGTGTTCATGATCCGGAGAGATATGATATCGTTATTTTTCCGGGACCGGAAGAATATGGAGAACATCCATATTACATTAAGAGAATTATCGGACTGCCAGGTGAGACGGTACAGATTAAAGATGGTAAAGTCTATATTAATGATCAAGAGTTAAAAAGTGATGTATATGGTATTACTGATTACATTGATGAACCGGGAATCGCGCAGGAACCGTTGACGTTAGGCAGCGATGAGTATTTTTGTCTGGGAGATAACCGGCCGGTAAGCTATGACAGCCGATATGAGGAAGTTGGACCAGTACATCGCTCGGAGATTATTGGTAAAGTGTGGATAAGAATCTGGCCGTTAAAGAAATTTGGAAAGGTTTCCTAAGATTAAGATGAAAAGTATTAGTGTTATAAAAGAAGAATTTAAGAATCTTACTCCAGATCAGATTCTGGCACAGATTGCACTGTATCAGGAAGATGAGAGAAAGGGAGTACAGAATTTTCTGGTATCCCAGCAAAAAAAAGTGGACAAATATTACCAGGAAGTAGAACGCATAGAGAATCTGTGCAAGTACGAAAAAGAATATAGTAGTCAGTATGAGCTCATCTGTGGAATTGATGAGGTCGGACGAGGACCGTTAGCCGGACCAGTTGTGGCAGGTGCTGTTATTTTGCCAAAGGGCAGCCGTATTTTATATATCAATGATTCAAAAAAGCTTTCAGCTAAAAAAAGAGAAGAATTATTTGCCATTATCAAAAAAGAGGCAGTATCAGTAGGTATTGGAATGGCTTCTCCGGAAAGAATTGATGAGATTAATATATTGCAGGCAACCTATGAAGCAATGCGTCAGGCAATCGCAAATCTTTCAGTAAAGCCGGAACTTTTGCTAAATGATGCGGTGACAATTCCAGGAGTAGATATAGAGCAGATTCCTGTTATTAAGGGAGATGCGAAGAGCATTTCAATTGGAGCAGCAAGTATTATGGCAAAGGTATACAGGGACCGTATGATGGAAGAGTATGATACGATTTTCCCTGGATATGATTTTGCTTCGAATAAGGGATATGGATCAAAAGAACATATCGAAGCACTGCATCGTCTGGGACCATGCCCGATTCATCGACATAGTTTCCTTAAAAATATTTGTCCAGAACAGATATAGAGATATAGATATTTGGATAAGAAATTTAAGGATATGTATTTGAATAACGAAGGGAAGATTTTTACAGAAATGATTTGACTTTGAGATTTTAAAAAGTTTAGATTAGGTATAGAAAGAATGGAGCAGTAAGCTGTGCGAAAGAATCTTGGAGGCGCCGCAGAAAAAGCGGCAGCCCTTTTTCTTGAAGAAAAGGGAATTCGCATACTGGAGAGAAATTTTCGAAGTTACCACGGAGAAATTGATATTATTGCATTAGAAAATCAGACGATTCTTGTTGTGGAAGTGAAGATGCGAAGCTATAGAGATTGCGGGACAGCGGCAGAGGCAGTAAACCTTAGAAAACAAAAGAGAATCTGTTATACATTCAATTATTATCGGATGCGAAGAAAACTTGCAGAGAATACGGCAGTTCGGTTTGATGTGATAGAAGTGGACAAAGAGCTTCAATGTCATTGGATACAGAACGCATTTGAGTTTCAAGAGTGAACCTTAGAGCGTGTTTGAAAAATCATTCCTGCAATTTGCGCCCCCCAATTTACAGTATATTTTGCCTTTATTCGGTTACCGTAGCCCGCTACGCTGCCCTCATTCAGGTAAAATCCCCCATAAATTGTGTATATCGCAAGGAAAATGGTCATAATTGATAAAAATCTTTTTACAGAATCAAGATAGAACGATTTGAAGTCTGTATAGAAAATATGGAGGAAAACATGGACTTTGTATATGCCAATGAGAATCATTCAACAATTATAAATGAGAAAAATGGAGTGGTATTTCTTACCTTTCCCAAGCTTGTAAAGGCAGGAGTCTGCCATGGATTTTCTACAAGAATTGGTGGAGTGAGCGAAGGGTATCTTTCTTCCATGAATCTTTCCTTTACCCGTGGGGATGATCCGGAAAAAGTACAGGAAAACTTCCGACGAATTGGAGAGGCGATAGGATTTGATGCCAAAGATTTAGTGCTGTCTTCACAGATTCATAAGACAAAGATTCGTAAAGTTACAGCAAAGGATAAAGGCGATGGTATTGTGAGAGAAACTGTGCCGGGAATTGATGCCCTTGTGACTGATGAAGCAGGAATTCCTATGTATACTTCTTATGCAGATTGTGTTCCACTTCTTTTTTATGACCCGGAACATCATGTTGCAGGGATGGCACATTCCGGCTGGCGAGGAACAGTAGCAAAGATTGGCGCAAAGTTTGTTGCATATATGCAAAAAGAATACGGAAGTAAGCCAGAGAATATTATTGCGGCAATTGGACCATCTATCTGCCGAAGATGTTACGAAGTCGGGGAAGAAGTTGCCGAAGAATTTAAGAAAGTATTTTTACCGGAGGAGATTCCATTAATCATGGATGATAAGGGCAATGGCAAATATCAGTTGGATTTGTGGAAGATAAATGAACGAATACTTACTCAGGCAGGTATACGCAAAGAAAATCTGGATATTACTGATATCTGTACCTGCTGCAATAGCGATAAGCTGTTTTCTCACCGGGCCAGTCATGGAAAAAGAGGAAATCTTGGCTGTTTTATGTGTTTATAGTTCATTAGAATGACAAAATAAAATTAATTTTCTAATGAAACACAAATGTATAGGCTGTAATTTGTTTAGAGTGATGTAAAATAAAATCATTTTTAAGACATGCTATAGTGCGATGAGAGTGCGAATTTAAGTATCTGTAATTTTTGAGTGATACAGAGTGAGAGAAGCAGATTGCTTGTGAAGTTTTAAATAATGGTATATATAATTTATAATAGAATCTTTGAAGATGGGGAAAGAAAATGAAGAAACATTTGCATAAAATCGCGTGGGTAGAGCCGGGAAGTATTGCGGAAGAACTTGGATTAGAGCCGGGAGATGCGATAGAAGAAATTAATGGAAATGAAATAGAGGATATATTTGATTATCAGTATTATGTAGAAGACGAATATCTCGAAGTTCTGGTTGTTACGGGGGACGGCGAGGAGTGCATTTTAGAAATTGAAAAAGACGAGGATGAAGATCTGGGAATTACTTTTGAATCTTCCCTGATGGATGAATATCATTCCTGTTGTAATAAATGTATGTTCTGCTTTATTGACCAGATGCCGCCGGGAATGCGAGATACGCTTTATTTTAAAGACGATGATTCCCGACTTTCTTTTTTGCAGGGTAACTATATTACCCTCACGAATATGAAAGATAAAGATATTGACAGAGTAATCAAATATCATCTTTCCCCAATTAATATTTCTGTGCATACAACAAACCCGGAATTGCGCTGTAAAATGCTTCACAACCGTTTTGCCGGTGATATTTTACGGAAAATCGGACGCTTTTACGAGGCGGGAATTCGAATGAATAGTCAGGTTGTACTGTGTCAGGGATTAAATGATGAGGAAGAACTTGACCGTACCATTTCTGATCTTGGAAAGTTTATCCCACATATGGAAAGTCTGTCGATTGTTCCGGTCGGGCTTACGAGATATAGAGAGGGACTTGCTCCGCTTAAGCTCTTTAAAAAAGAGGATGCCGAAAAGGTATTAAAGCAGATTCATAAATGGCAGGATTATTTCCGTGAGAATTATGGAACGACATTTGTTCATGCCAGTGACGAGTGGTTTATCCTTGCCGAACAGGAATTCCCGGATGAAGCGTATTACGAAGGGTATGGACAGCTTGAAAACGGCGTGGGAATGATGCGTCTTTTATTAGAAGAGGTAAAAGAACGTCTTGCAGAACTTGATGGAGATGATAGAGAAAAAAAGGTGTCGATCGCAACGGCAAAGCTTGCTTATTCAACTATTGAAAAACTTGCGGGGGATGTGGAGAAAAAGTTTCCAAACATAAAAGTGAATGTTTACTGTATTATCAATCATTTCTTTGGGGAACATATTACAGTTTCGGGACTTATGACGGCACAGGACATTATAGAGCAATTACGGGAACAGGAGTTAGGAGAGGAATTACTTCTTCCCTGTAATGTATTGAAGGCAGATGAGGATATTTTCCTTGATGATGTTTCTTTAGAAGGACTTTCCGATTCTTTACAAGTTCCAGTAAATATTATACAATCAGAAGGAAGAGACTTTGTAGATAAAATTATTGCAATAGAGAATGGAGGATATTATGAGTAAACCGGTTGTTGCGGTGGTAGGCCGCCCAAATGTAGGCAAATCTACACTGTTTAATGCGTTAGCAGGAAGCAGAATTTCTATAGTAGAAGATACACCAGGAGTAACAAGAGACCGTATTTATGCGGAGGTTAGCTGGTTAAACTATCAGTTTACCCTGATTGATACCGGTGGAATCGAGCCGGAATCCAATGATATTATTATTTCACGAATGAGAGAGCAGGCAGAAACAGCGATTATGACCGCAGACGTTATTTTATTCCTTGTAGATGTACGTCAGGGACTTGTGGATGCAGACTTTAAAGTAGCTGATATGTTACGCCGTTCTCATCGTCCGGTCGTTCTTGTTGTAAACAAAGTAGATAATTTTGATAAGTTTATGCCGGATGTTTATGAATTCTATAATCTTGGACTTGGAGATCCGATTCCGATTTCTGCACAGGGCAAGCTTGGAATCGGCGATATGCTTGATCAGGTTGTGGAAAAGTTTGAAGCACCAGTACAGGAAGAAGTGGAAGAAGATGATCGTCCTAAGATTGCGGTAATCGGTAAGCCAAACGCAGGAAAATCTTCTATTATCAACAAACTTCTTGGTGAGGAACGTGTGATTGTATCCCCAGTTGCAGGAACAACAAGAGATGCGATTGATACTACTGTAAAGCGTAACGGACAGGAATATGTATTTATTGATACAGCGGGTCTCCGTAGAAAGAGCAAGATTAAAGAAGAATTAGAGCGTTACAGCATCATCCGTACCGTTACTGCTGTAGAACGATGCGATGTTGCCGTTTTAATTATTGACGCAACGGAAGGAATTACCGAACAGGATGCAAAGATTGCCGGAATTGCTCATGAGCGTGGAAAAGGTATGATCATTGCAGTGAATAAGTGGGATTTAGTAGAAAAAGATAACACAACAATAAAGAAGTTTACGGATAAGATTCGCGAGAAACTTTCTTATATGCCTTATGCAGAGATTATTTTCCTTTCTGCAAAGACAGGGCAGAGACTTCCAAAGCTTTTTGAAATGATTGATGCCGTGATTGAAAACTGTGCATTACGTGTGCAGACAGGTGTCTTAAATGAGATTCTTACAGAAGCTATGGCGATGAAACAGCCACCTTCAGATAAAGGTAAGCGTTTAAGGATCTACTATATTACACAGGTTTCTGTAAAGCCACCTACATTTGTTATGTTCATTAATGAGAAGAAGCTGACACACTTCTCTTACACCAGATATATTGAAAACCAGATACGTACCACATTTGGTTTCCGTGGAACTCCGATTCATTTCATTTATCGTGAGAGAAAGGAGAAGTAAATGAATAATGCTGTATATTATGCGATTGTAATTGTCGCAGGTTACTTCTGCGGCTGTATTGAGAGCGGATATCTCGTAGGAAAGTTATGCGGAATGGATATCCGTGAGTATGGAAGCGGTAACTCCGGTACAACGAATGTACTTCGTGTGCTTGGTAAAACCCGTGCCTTACTTACTTTTTTAGGAGATGCTTTAAAAAGTTTTATTCCTGTCCTTGTAGTAAAGCTCGTACTTTGCCCGGCAGTCCCAACACTGAATGCAGAACTTATTCAGCTTGTCACAGGATTTGCAGCCGTAATGGGACACGATTACCCTGTATTCTTAAAGTTTAAGGGAGGAAAGGGAATTGCCACAAGTGCAGCAGCTATGATGGCATTTGACTGGAGAATTGGTTTATGCTGTTTTATCATTTTTGTAGCTGTAACTGCAGTAACAAGATATGTATCTTTGGCATCCATCCTTTTATCCGCAGGAATCGTAGTAGAAATCCTTATTTTCTATCCGGGAAGATGGGACTTATTCGCAATGTGTATTCTTTATGCATTCTTTGCAATCTATAGACATAGAGCGAATATTGGAAGACTCATGTCTGGAACGGAAAGCAAAATCGGACAAAAAGTCGAAGTTAAGAAATAGGAATTTGCCGCAGGCAAGGGAGACACTTCCAAAGAGAGAAGGCATCCTATATTTGTGACTCTATCACTGTGGGTTGAATGTTCGCCTCCGGGCTCGCATTCAATCCACAGTGATAGAGACACAAATATAGGGAATAGGCTCTCTTCGAGGGCGTCTGTTATTTAATAAATTAAATAGAAAATTCGCCACTCTGCTATGGTAAAGTAAATGCAGTTCTGCCCCTTTTATTATGCGAAAAAATGACGCAAAAAGACTATCCCTTGACAAATTTTACTTTAATGATAGAATAGTAACGGGAATAAAATGAAGTTTTTGCGTTTGAATTATGCAATTTGGACAAGAGCTTAGGGTTAGATACTTATGATTTTGAAGGAAAGCCCTGAATGATTGTTAATCTATGAATAAAAGAAATGGAGAGAGAACTATGGAAATGGATAACCGCTCAGTTCGGCTGAACAAAAAATCAAATTTACTGAAATTAGATGAATATATGTACCCACTGGTTGATACGAATAAGCCTAATGTATTCCGTAATCTTTTCCCTTATGAGGAAGTACCCAAAATCGCATTTAACGATAGGATCGTGCCACATGAGATGCCGGAGAATATCTGGATTACGGACACAACATTCCGTGATGGACAGCAGTCAAGAACACCATATTCTACAGATCAGATTGTGCATATTTATGATGCATTTCATCGCCTGGGCGGTCCGAAAGGAATTATCCGTCAGTGTGAATTTTTCTTATATAGTAAAAAAGACAGAGATGCTGTATATAAATGTATGGAAAAAGGCTATAAATTTCCAGAAATTACAAGCTGGATTCGTGCAAGTAAAAAAGACTTTGAATTAGTAAAAGAAATCGGTTTAAAAGAGACAGGTATCCTTGTAAGTTGTTCTGATTATCATATTTTCTATAAAATGAAAATGACAAGAAAGCAGGCATTAGAGCATTATTTAGGTGTGGTAAGAGAATGTCTCGAAACAGGAATCAGTCCAAGATGTCATTTGGAAGATATTACCCGTTCTGATATTTATGGATTTGTTATTCCATTTTGCTTAGAGCTTATGAAGTTAAAAGATGAATATGGAATCCCAGTAAAAATTCGTGCCTGCGATACAATGGGATATGGTGTAAACTTCCCAGGAGCTGTGATTCCTCGTTCTGTACCGGGAATCATTTACGGATTAAAAGAACATGCCGGCGTACCATCGGAGCTTCTTGAGTGGCATGGACATAACGATTTCTACAAGGCAGTTAATAACTCCACAACTGCATGGCTTTACGGTGCATCCGCAGTAAACAGTGCATTATTTGGAATCGGAGAACGTACTGGAAATACACCACTTGAAGCAATGGTATTTGAATATGCACAGCTTCGTGGAACATTAGATGGAATGGATACAACTGTTATCACTGAACTTGCAGAATATTACGAAAAAGAGATTGGATATCATATTCCGGAAAGAACGCCATTTGTCGGAAAGAACTTTAACGTAACAAGAGCCGGTATTCATGCAGATGGACTTCTTAAAAATGAAGAAATCTATAACATTTTCGATACCGATAAACTTTTAAACCGCCCGGTACTTGTTGCAGTATCTAATACAAGCGGACTTGCCGGAATCGCACACTGGATGAATACATATTATCGCTTAAAGGGCGACAAGGCAGTAGATAAAAAGACGCCACTTGTAGCAGAAGTAAAGAAATGGGTCGATCAGGAATATGATACTGGACGAGTAACAGCGATTACAGACGGAGAATTAGAAAAAGTAATTAAGGCAAGCTGCGAGAAATTAGGGATTGCACCGATTGCTTAATGTGTAAATAGGAATTGCCGCAGGCAGAGGAGACGCTCCCAAAGAGAGCAAACCCCTATATTTGTGACGCTGTCACTGTGGGTTGAATGTTCGCTTAAGACCACAAATATAGGGGATTTGCTCTCTTTGGGAGCTGTTTATTGTCTGTAGATGAAATTACTGTTTTTTATTAATTTGTGGAAGTAATCAGAAAATAGGAGTTTGAGATTTTCTGTTTTTGTTTTTTGTGGAAGAATTTAAGAGGTGAATAGAGATGAAAATTAAATCAGTTGCAATTTTAGGAGCAGGAGCGGTCGGTTCTTATGTGATTTGGGGACTTTCAAAGAGAGAAGACATTCGGCTTGGAGTGATTGCTGAGGGAGAGAGAAAAGAACGATTAGAGAGGAACGGATGCCTGATTAATGGTAAGATATATCGCCCGGAGATGTGGACTCCACAGGAGGCAAATGGAGTAGATCTTTTGGTTGTGTCCTTAAAATATGGGGCATTAGCCGGAGCGGTTGACAGTATTAAAGCGGCTGTGGGAGAAAATACAACAATTATGAGTCTTATGAATGGTGTGGATAGTGAAGAAATCATTTCTGAAAAAGTAAATGATTCGCACATTTTGTACTCTTTAATTAAGGTGGCTTCTCATAAAGAGGGAAATGGCTATTGCTTTGATCCAGAGACTACGATTGGAATCATTTTTGGAGAACTTTCTGAACCATATGATAGTGAAAGGGTAGAGGCAGTAAAAGAACTCTTTTCAGATACAGGATTACATTTTCGCGCTACAGAATATATTCGTGAAGAAATGTGGAGCAAATATCGGTTAAATATCTGCAATAATCTTCCGCAGGCTATCTTAGGGGCAGGAGTCGGCTGCTATAGTGACAGCGTGCACATGAAAGCAATCAGTGACGGACTCAGACAGGAAGTAGAGGCAGTTGCAGCGGCAAAAGGGATTGATATGAGTAAAGTTAACTTATCATCAACAAGAGGAAGTGCTGTTCCACCAACTGCCAGATATTCTACGTTACAGGATATTGATGCTGGAAGACATACAGAGATTGATATGTTCTCCGGAGCCTTAGTACGTATGGGAAAAGAACTTGGTGTTCCGACTCCATATAATGAGTATACATATCATATGATAAAGGCATTAGAAGAAAAAAATGATGGTCTGTTTGACTATGATAAGAAAAAACAGGAAATGACATGTGCGAAATAGACTCTGATTTGTCGAATTAGAAATAGACAGCCGCTGTAGATATTCTGTTGGATTGTTCAATAATCTTTCTGGCAATCCGACAACAGATTTCTCTGCAGCGGCATCTACCTTGCCTGCGGCAACCCGGAAGTTATTCGGAAAGCTCCTCCCATTTGTCATAGAGTTCTAATAAAGCAGCTTCATTCTCCTCAAATTTAGAGTTGAGTTCCATAAGCTTCGATACATTAGTGGCATTCTCCGGAAGTGCCATCTCTTCTTTTAACTGGTCGTTTTCCTCTTCTAAACGACTGATTTCCTTTTCAGTTTTCTTTAAATCGTTTGCACGTTTTCGTTGTCTGGCAGCCTCCTCACGGGAGCGTTTCCAGTCTTCTTTCGCTTTTTCAGGGGAAGGGGCGGGAGCGGCATCTGCAGCAGAAGTGAGAGTGATGTTATCACTGTCTGCGGAGACATTCCCTGCTTCTTTTTGTTCTAAGTAGTAGTTATAATTACCTTTATAGTTTACGATGCCCTCTGGGGATAAATCCAGAATTCTCGTGGCTGTCTGGTTAATGAAGTAACGGTCATGGGAAACATAGAATACAGTTCCTTCATAATTGTTAATGGCTTCTTCCAAAATCTCACGGGACTGAATGTCTAAATGGTTGGTTGGCTCATCGAGGATGATGAAGTTTGCGTTAGAGAGCATTAACTTCGCAAGAGAAACTCGGCCTTTTTCTCCACCACTTAACGTACCAATTACCTGAAATACATCTTCGCCAGTAAAAAGGAAGGCGGCAAGGACATTACGGATACGAGTATTTGTGAGCTTTGGATACGCATCGGAGATCTCATCAAAAATCGTTTTGGAATCGTCTAATACGTGCTGTTCCTGATCATAATAACCAATAGAGACTTTAGAGCCGTAGCGGATTTTACCGGAATCAGCACGAAGATGACGGTTGATGATCTTTAACAGGGTTGTCTTTCCTGTACCATTTGCTCCAAGAAGTCCGACAACTTCTCCACGTTTGATCTGTATATTTAAGTTGCGAAATAAGGTCTTTTCTCCAAAAGATTTGGAAAGTCCTTCGATTGTAAGTACATCATTACCGCTTAAAACTTCTGGTTCTAAGGTGATACGCATTTTACTGTTTAAGACAACTGGCTTGTCTACAAGCTCAATCTTACTCAGCATTTTTTCGCGGCTCTCCGCACGTTTGATAGATTTCTCACGGTTGAAAGAACGAAGCTTTGTGATAACTTCTTCCTGATGGTGGATTTCCTGCTGTTGGTTCATGTAGAGCTTCATCTGTGCATCACGCTGAGCTTTTTTCTTTTCGGCATAGGAGCTGTAGTTACCGTTAAATACCTGGCTGTTTCCACGTTCAATTTCGATGACTTTATCGACCACTTTGTCAAGGAAATATCGGTCATGAGAAACGATCAAAACAGCACCACGGTAGTTTGAAAGGAAAGTTTCTAACCAACGAATAGACTCCATATCAAGGTGGTTGGTCGGTTCATCAAGTAAGATAAGGTCTGGGTGCATTAAAAGAATCCGGCTTAATGCTACACGAGTTTTCTGTCCACCGGAAAGGGTGTGGATTGGGGTATCAAACTGGCTTTCATCGAAACCAAGACCTTTTAATACGCCGATAATCTCACTTTTCCACGCGTAACCGTTTGCTTTTTCAAAACGGTCTGTCAGACGGGAATAGCTTTCCATTGCATTCTCCAAAGCCTCACCGGATAAAGTACTGATATCTTTTTCAAGCTGGCGAATCTTTTTCTCCATCTCGATAATCTCTTTTTTTGCTTCGAGCATCTCCTCGTAAATGCTACGACGGGAACTTACATCAATGACCTGCGATAAATAACCGTAAGTAGAACCTCTCTGGAAAATGACTTCTCCACTGTCTGCCTCATATTCTCCTGTAATAATTTTAAAAAGTGTTGTTTTTCCTGCGCCGTTAATACCAATGACGGCTGCCTTTTCTCCCTCATTAATTAAAAAATTAACATTATTTAATACGGATTTGCCTCCGAATGCTTTTTCAATTTTCTGACAGGCTAAAATCATAATAACCTCCAAATTAGTGATATTGTTGTTACATTATTATAAAGTAGAAATATTTCTGATGTATTTTATCATGAAAGAAAAAATAAGTAAATAAGTGTTATAATTTTTAACAATCTTATTTGACATCAAAAGAATTTTTGTATATAATTGATTCATTAGAGCTTAAGAATGGGAATTTTTTATCAAAGGGAGGAGCTTATGCCAGATAGTAAAACAGTAGTAAAATCAGGAAGTGAAAAGTCTATTTCTCCAGCAGTGATAAAAAGATTGCCCCGGTACTATCGGTACCTTGGAGATTTACTGAAGAATAATGTTGTTCGTATTTCCTCTAAGGAACTGAGTCAGAGAATGAACGTCACTGCTTCCCAGATTCGTCAGGATTTAAACAATTTTGGTGGGTTTGGTCAACAGGGATATGGTTATAATGTAGAGTATCTTTATAATGAGATGGGCAAGATTCTGGGACTGGATAAGACGAATAATATTATTATCGTAGGTGCTGGTAATCTTGGTCAGGCGTTGGCGAACAATCAGGATTTTGACAGTAATGGATTTAAGATTATCGGACTTTTCGATGTGAATCCAAGATTAATTGGTATGACAGTGCGGGGCGTGGAAGTATATGATATCGACATGCTGGAAACATTCTTAAAAGAACACGAGGTAATGATTGCCGCATTGACATTACCGAAGTCGAAGGCAACAAAGGTTGCAGAGCAGTTAGTTGATCTGGGAATTAAGGCATTGTGGAACTTTGCGCCGGTAGATTTACATTTTTCAGAGGATGTTCTTATAGAGAATGTACATCTTGCAGAGAGCATCATGACATTGTCTTATAGAATTCACAGTCAGAATCAGTAGGCATAAAGTTTATATTGTAGAAGAAAACGAAGAGATGAGAAGCTGTGTTAATAAGAAGCAGATTTTCATCTCTTTTTGCTGGAGCGTGTTTGAAAAATAATTCCTGTAATCTGCACGCCCGAGAGTTATAACGCTTAACAATATGTTGTAGTCTGAATCTCAGAATAAGAATGGCTATAACTATATAATATGAGGAGGTTAAATAATGCGTTACGTTGCTTCAAGAGAAGAAATGCAAAATATTGATGCGTATAGTATAAATAACGTGGGAATTCCAGGTATTGTTTTAATGGAAAAGGCGGCTCTTGCGTTAGAGGAAGTCTTTTTGGAAAGAATTCCGACAGACAGCCGTGTGTTGATTGTCACAGAAAAAGGTAATAATGGAGGGGATGGCCTGGCGCTGGGAAGACTTCTTTTAGAAGAAGGCTATACTGTAGACTTTTATGAGATTGGAGTCATTCCACATGATTCTGAGTCGCACCAGATTCAAAAACACATTTTAGAGCAGATGGAAGCCGATTTTTTGATGAAGTTTCCAGATGAAGAATATGATGTGATTGTCGATGCTGTTTTTGGTGTTGGTTTAAAACGGGAAGTAGCAGGAAGACACAGAGAAGTTATCGATCGTTTAAATCAGATGAAAGCGTTAAAAGTGGCAGTAGATGTACCATCCGGAGTTGATGCTTCTACCGGTCAGATTCTTGGTATTGCATTTGAGGCAGATATGACGGTCACTTTTGGACTTCCAAAGGTGGGATTACTTCTTTATCCAGGGGCAGATGTCAGCGGCGAAGTCATTGTAAAGGAAATAGGTTTTCCAAATAAGGCGGTAGAAGAAATTGCTCCACAGATGGTTTCTTTTACTACAGATGATCTGGAACTTTTACCAGAGAGAAAGGCATGGACAAATAAAGGGAATTACGGCAAAGTTCTTTTGATTGCCGGCTCGAAAAACATGGCAGGAGCAGCTCTTTTGAGCGGAACAGCGGCCTATAAGAGCGGAAGCGGTTTAGTACGCATTTTTTCCTGTGAGGAGAATCGGGTGATTTTACAGGAGAAGCTGCCTGAGGCGATTCTTACAACTTATGATTCTGAAGAAAAGGCATGGGAGCTGTTGCCGGAATCGCTTTCGTGGGCATCTGTTATAGGAATTGGTCCGGGAATCGGACAGAGTGATTTTGCAAAACAACTAGTGAAACAGGTGCTTGCACTTGGAAAGGCTCCACTTGTTATCGATGCAGACGGATTAAATAACCTGGCTGTCCTGTTAAAGGAGGACGAGGAGCTAAAGCGATTGTTTCACGAATATGAAGGCGGCATGATTCTTACCCCACATTTGAAAGAAATGACCAGACTGACGGGAGAAGAAATCAATGAGATTCGCAGTAATCTGCCAGAAGCGGCAGCCAGTATCGCAGACAAAGGACATGTCATTGTGTTAAAAGATGCCAGAACGATCGTGTCCGATGGCAGCGCACCTTCATACATTAATATGAGCGGAAATAATGGAATGGCAACCGGTGGAAGTGGTGATGTGCTGACCGGAATTATCTGTGGTTTTCTTGCAGGAGGGCTTGATATTTTAACGTCAGCACGTCTTGGTGTGTACTGTCATGGTCTTGCTGGAGATGTGGCGGCGAAAGATAAGGGATATTATAGTGTTCTTGCCGGAGATTTGCCGAAGTATCTCGAAACTATTTTGAAGCGGAAACATTTTCCGGAAAAAAAGTAAAGAACAAAGGAAATCATCAGAATACTCATGACGTTTGCTGGAAATACTTCATTTAAGAAGTTCAATTAGAAAGAAAAGTAAAATGGAGTGAGTGAAAATGATGATAAAACGTGGAGATATTTATTATGCAGACCTTCGCCCGGTCGTAGGTTCTGAACAGGGAGGAGTCCGCCCGGTACTGATTATTCAAAATGATGCAGGTAACCGTCACAGTCCAACCGTAATCTGTGCGGCGATCACAAGCCGGATGAATAAAGCAAAGCTGCCAACACATGTGGAGCTGTCTACAGCCGAGTGCGATATTACAAAAGATTCTGTTGTATTGTTAGAGCAGATTCGTACCATTGATAAGCAACGGTTAAAAGAACGTGTGTGCCATCTTGACACAGCAACACTAAAGAGAGTAAACTATGCCTTAAAAATCAGTTTAGAACTGATTACATAAGGAATACGATACTTCGAAAAATTCAGTCTGCTACATGGAAATGTGTAAATTTGCTGCATGATGCATTTCCATATCAGATATTTTTATATTATATGAGATGTTTTTTCAGCTAAATATTTTTCCATGGGACGCTTATAATATAAAAAATTGCAATACGAAAAATTTGCCCATTGCAATGTACAGGTAGAATGAGTTAGAAGTATACAGGATAATACAAAGGAGTAACCCAAATATGAATTTTGAACCAGCAGAGAAAATGAAGAATTTCGAAGCAGGAATTTTTCAGATTTTAGACGAGAAAAAGAAAGAATTAGAAAAACAGGGAAAGAAGATTTATAATTTTTCTGTGGGGACACCGGACTTTGAGACACCGGAATGTGTAATGAAAGCGGTGTCTGAAGCCTGCCTTCATCCAGAGAATTATCACTATTCTTTAGGAGAAACCGAGGAACTTTTAGATGCAGTAGTGGCACGTTACAAAAACAGATATAATACCGATATTGCAAAAAATGAAATCATGTCCGTTTACGGTTCTCAGGAGGGAATGGCGCACATTTTCCTTCCGCTCATTAATCCGGGAGATATTGTGCTTTTGCCAAATCCAGGATATCCGATTTTTTCAACAGGAGCATTTATCGCACAGAGCAATCAGTGGTTTTATCCACTGACAGAAGAAAATGATTACCTTCCAGATTTTGATGCGATTCCTGCAGATGTAAAAAAGGCCGCAAAGGTAATGGTAGTATCCTATCCTGCGAATCCAATCTGCAAGACAGCACCAGACGAATTCTATGAGAAGTTAATTGCATTTGCTAAGAAAAATAATATTTTAATCATCCATGACAATGCATATTCCGATATTATCTATGACGGAAGAGAGGGCAAATCTTTTCTTTCTTTCCCTGGAGCAAAGGAAGTCGGAGTAGAATTTTATTCCCTGTCAAAAAGCTACAACTATACAGGTGCACGTATGTCATTTGTCATTGGAAATGCCAAAGTCATTGAAGTGTTCAAACGTTTTCGTTCCCAGATTGATTACGGTATCTTCCTTCCGGTACAGGCAGGCGCAGTAGCTGCATTAAGATCTGATGATGCAGCCGTAAAAGAACAGTGTGCAAAATATCAGGAAAGACGAGATGCCCTGTGCGGAGGGCTTCGCGAAATCGGCTGGAATATTCCAGACAGCGAGGGAACAATGTTTGCCTGGGGGCCACTGCCAGACGGTTATGATAATTCTAACGAGTTCGTTATGGAACTGATGGAAAAAGCAGGAGTAGTCTGCACACCAGGAAGCAGTTTTGGCAGCCTTGGTGAAGGACATGTTCGTTTTGCCCTCGTACTGCCACCGGAAGAGATTAAAAAGGCGATTGCAAGTATAAAAGAGTCTGGAATATTGAATAAATAATTGTAAATGATTTCTTTATCCTCTTCTAGAGCGTGTCTGAAAAATGCTTTCTGCAAGATGTGCATCACAATTTGCG
>CAVCBH010000032.1:0-7671 GCA_963600375.1 bacterium
CCTTTGTTATGAGCAGCGCTGGGCATTAAAACCGATCTTACGAAAGGAAAATAAGGAAAAACGGAAGGAAGGAATTCGACAAATATTAATGGAAAGTATTGAAAACAAGCCACAAATGCATTGTTTTGAAGATACGAAAAAGGTAACAGAAAGCCATCCGATGGGACAGATTGGAGGATAATATAGTTTAAGCTATATTGCAGGATAACACAGAGAAAAGTAAATTTTCTGCTGTATAATTAATATTTATAAAATTGCTACAGTTCTGCAAATTCATTTAATAGTTATAGTACTTTTGTCAAACTCCTAAAATATATTGTATTTACAAATCCAGCACATGGTTTACAAGTAAAAAGCAACAGAGATAAAGGAGAAAAATAATGGGAAAAATTACAGGAATCTGCATCAGCGAAAAAAGAGGCGTGCAAAAACATTATATAGAAGAAGCAAATATCGTAAAAGACTGGGGAATCGAGGGGGATGCTCACGGTGGTAAATGGCATCGTCAGATCAGCCTTCTTTCTCAAGAAAAAGTCGATGACTTTAAAGCAAAAGGAGCTGATATTCATCCTGGTTCTTTCGGAGAGAATCTGATTGTTGAGGGATTTGACTTTAGTTCCATGCCTGTTGGCACAAGATTTGTCATTGGTAACGTTATTCTTGAAATGACACAGATTGGAAAAGAGTGTCACAATCATTGTGTCATTTATAAAAAGATGGGCGATTGCATTATGCCGAGAGAGGGCGTATTTGCGAAGGTAGTAGAAGGTGGACATATCAAAGTCGGACAGGAAGTGACCTGTATTCTTCCAGAAGCAGACAGAGCCTATACGGCAGCAGTCATTACTTTAAGTGATAAGGGAGCAGCAGGAGAACGAGAAGATAAGAGCGGTCCTGCTATTGTAGAGATGCTAAAAAAAGCTGGTTATGATATCAAAGAAACTTTACTTATTCCTGATGAGCAAGTTCTTTTAGAAAAAGAGTTAATGCGTTTAAGCGACCAACGTCAGATTAATGTCATTTTCACAACCGGCGGAACTGGATTTTCCGAGCGTGACCATACGCCGGAAGCAACGATTGCTGTTTGCGACCGCATGGCAAATGGCATTGCAGAAGCGATTCGCAACTATTCTATGACAATCACACCACGGGCAATGTTCAGCCGCGCGGTATCCGGTATTCGCAAAAAAACATTGATTATCAATCTGCCAGGCAGTCCAAAGGCGGTAAAAGAAGCTTTGGAATTTTTACTTCCGAACTTGGAGCATGGACTGGGTATTTTACGAGGAACCGAAGGAGAATGTGCCAGAAAATAAAACACAGGATATATGAGGCAACTAATTAATTGGAAGATCTGGCGACCATGGCAGCAAATCTTCGCAAAAACTTAAGTCTTTATCCTCCATATGCTTTGGTATCTCTTCCAATCTTTTATAAAGCAGAAGATAACCGTCATTGACATAAGACCAGACAAATCATGGAAAAGAAAGTTTACACAGTAACGGATATTCAAACAATTTTAGGACTTAGCCGCACGAAAGCATATGATTTTATAAAAAATGCGTATAACAGTAAAAATCCCTTCCCTGTTATCAAGATTGATAGTACATATCGTATACCTAAAGATAGATTTGATGAATGGTTCTATAGCAATAATTTCTAAAACCAAATTAAACACAGCACTATAAAAGAAAATAGACGCAGAATCGAAATTTGATGTTATAATTAAAATACCATATCTAAGCGATTTGGTATTTATTTTCTATCAAATTCCTTTTCTCGCTACAAAAGGAGATATTTATGGATTTTATGAAGGAATCAATCCAAAAATGTATATCATTAATTGATACCTGTCAGGCAAACTTTCCAGAATTGTATATTCCGTTGTTGTTTGCTATGACTGCAGGGCTTCGTATCAGTGAAGTTGCAGGACTGAGGTATAAAGATGTTAATTTTGAGGAGAAAACTATTACAGTCCACGGACAGACAGGCAGTACCCTCGATCGCAAGGGAAAAGAAGAACAAATGGCAACCCAACAATATATTGCACCCAAAACCCGTGCATCAGAAAGGACAGTTTACATACCACAATTTCTGTGCACAGAAATTTTAAATCAACACGAAAAGTATAAAAGATTAAGTGAGATAGTGCCAGGCTTTTATGATTTAGATTATATATCATGTCAGCTGAATGGCAAACCTATCACTAAACGTAGAATAAGATCGTGTTATAATAATTTACTATCGTTATGCGGTTTGCCTAAAATGCATTTTCATGATTTACGGCATACGTATGCAACTTTACTTGATAATGCTGGCATAAGTGAAAAACTTATCTCAAACATGCTGGGACATACACGACAATCTTTTACTCAAAAAACATATGTTAATAAAAATGCAGTTCCTTGCGATTTAACCAGTACCTTATGTAATATAGCACCAAAATTGTTAACACCAAAGTGAATTTTTCCGTATAATAAAAGAAAAAAATCCAATTTATTGCAATTTATCCATTTGATTTTTTTAGTCCATATAGGCTTAAAAAGTTTGGAATTTGCAAAAAGTGAATTTTTTTGATATTATAGAAAAACTGATATATAAATTTGCTTAAATCCAGATTAAAAAATACTTAAATAACAAAAATTAAGCAAATATATGTTCTGTGAAAAATAAACAATGATGAAAGGAAAATATATGAGTAATTTAGCATTAACTGACGAAATATTGCTAAAAATAGAGAAACCAGTGCGCTATATAGGGCATGAAGTAAATATGGTCGAAAAAGACCCGGAAGGGAAAATCAGGTTTGCTATGTGCTTCCCGGATGTGTATGAAATTGGAATGTCGCATCTTGGGATGAAGATTATCTATGACCAGATGAACCGCAGGGATGATGTATACTGTGAACGTGTCTTTTCCCCATGGGTAGACCTTGACAAAGTCATGCGTAAGGAAAATATACCTCTTTTTGCCTTAGAAAGTCAAGACCCTGTATTTATGTTTGATTTTATGGCAATCACAATTCAGTATGAGATGTGTTACACGAACATTTTACAGATGCTTGATTTAAGCCAGATTGGTATTTTAGCGAAAGATAGAAGAGAGGATGCCCCATTTGTTATTGGCGGTGGACCGTGTACGTATAATCCAGAACCTCTGGCTGATTTCTTTGATATGTTCTATATCGGAGAGAGCGAGACCGTATACTATGATCTGATGGATTTATATAAAGAACATAAGAAGAACGGCGGCAGCCGTAAAGAGTTTTTAAGAAAGGCTTCTCATGTTCCGGGAATTTATGTGCCTTCTCTTTATGAGACAACCTATAATGAAGATGGAACGATTGCCTCTTTTGAGCCGCTTTATGAGGACATTCCAAGAACAATCTTAAAGCAGGTACAGATGGATTTGACCAATACATTTTATCCGGAAAAACAGATTGTACCATATATCAAGGTTACACAGGATCGCTGCGTTCTTGAGATTCAGCGTGGATGTACCAGGGGATGTCGTTTTTGCCAGGCGGGTATGATTTACCGTCCAGTAAGAGAACGTTCTCTTTCCATGCTTGAAGACCTTGCAGCAAAGGGACTAAAAGGAACCGGAAATGATGAGATTTCTTTAAGTTCTTTAAGTTCCAGTGATTTCAGTCATTTACCGGAGCTTTGCAATTATCTGATTGATAATTACCGTTCTAAAAATATTAATATTTCGCTGCCGTCCCTTCGAATTGATGCCTTTTCATTAGACGTTATGAGTAAGGTACAGGATGTGCGAAAGAGCAGTCTGACTTTTGCACCGGAAGCTGGTACGCAAAGAATGCGTAATGTTATTAACAAGGGACTGACTGAAGAAGTGATTCTTCATGGTGCAATGGAAGCATTTAAAGGTGGATGGAGTAAAGTAAAACTTTATTTTATGATGGGACTGCCGACGGAGACAGAGGAAGATATTAAGGGAATCGCGCATCTTGCAGAAAAGATTGCCATGAACTACTACAGTATGGATGCACAATACCGCCATGGTCGTATTTCTGTAGGGGCAAGTGCTTCTTTCTTCGTTCCAAAGCCATTTACTCCATTCCAGTGGGCTTCTATGTGTGAGGAAGATGAGTATAAACAAAAAGCACATATCGTAAATGATGAATTTAAGATTCAGCATAACCACCGCAGTCTTTCTTTTAAATGGCATGATGCGAAGACCACAGTATTAGAGGGAATTCTTGCCCGTGGTGATCGTCGTATCTGCAAAGTTATTTATGATGTTTATAAAAAAGGCTGTATCTACGATGCGTGGACAGAATTTTTTGATTATGAAACCTGGATGGAAACAATGGAAGAAAATGGTCTTGACTATCATTTCTATACAACAAGAAAGAGAGAGCTTGACGAAATCTTCCCTTGGGATTTCATCGATATTGGTGTGACAAAGGAATTCTTAAAACGTGAGTGGAATAATGCAATGGCAGAGAAGGTAACACCGAACTGCCGACAGAAGTGCTCCGGTTGTGGAGCGGCAAAATTTGGAGGAGGTGTCTGCTATGAAGGTAAGAGTAAAATGGACCAAAACCGGTGTTCTTAAGTTTATAGGACATTTGGATGTACAAAGATATTTTCAGAAAGCGTTAATGCGTGCAGAACTGCCCGTTTCTTTTTCAAAGGGAATGAGTCCTCACCAGATCATGAGTTTTGCTGCCCCTTTAGGTCTTGGTATGACCAGTGAAGGGGAATACGCCGATATTTCTTTTGACTGGACCTACAGCAGTGAGGAAATGCTTGCTCGCATGAATGCAGTGATGAACGAGGGGATTTCCGTTCTTGAATTTAAAGAAATTGATGAAAAGGAAAAGAACTGTATGGCAGTAACGGCTGCGGCAGATTATCTTGTGACATTTCGTGAAGGTTATTATTACAAAGATGCGTTCTTAAAACGTACACAGCCTTTTTATCTTCAGGAAAAGATACCGATTATAAAGAAGACAAAACGTTCTGAAAAAGAAGTGGATATTGCACCATTGATTCTTGATATCCACGAATATCAGTCAGAACCACTTCTTCCAGGTCTTCCACTGAAGCAGGAAGGTATTTTTATGAAACTCGTTACCGGAAGTGCAGAGAACTTAAAGCCACAGCTTGTTATGGAAGCATTTTGTAAATATCTTGGCTACGATTACGAACCTATGGGATTCCAGTATCACCGTCTGGAAACCTATTTGAACAAAGATGGTAACTTACAGCCGCTTGGTTCTGTAGGCCGGGAGATTACAGAAGAAAAGCGTCCGGAAGAAGAGAAAGAAAACTAATTGAAATCAGAGCGTGTTTGGAAAACATTTCAGTAAGCAATACACTGCAGTTTGCAAGAAGCATTTTTCAAACACATGCTGGTCTTTATTTATGTATTTTATATAAAAATATTACAAAAATATTAACAAAATTAATATTTTTATTAAAAAGGGGTTAACAAAATATGATGGATATGTTATAATACATTTCGTAATAGAAATTGAAAAGACGAAAAGGAGGTCTATTATGAAGTGTAAACAGTATCACATCATTGCAACGTTCATCTTTATGTTAAGCTTTTTCTGCCTTTTCCCGCAGAAAGTTTCTGCACAACAGATAAATTCGAATAATACACAGTCAAGTGTTCAGTCACAGGCTTCGATAAGATTAAATAAAGCAGGATCCATTGTAGAACGGGGAGATAAGGTAAATTTAAAGGCGAGAATTTCTAACAGCCGTTCCAAAAAGATTGTCTGGACTTCCAGCAAGAAAAGAGTTGCAACGGTAAAGCGTAATGGACAGGTTGTTGCTAAAAATAAAGGTACAGCCGTTATCACCGCAAGAATTGCCGGAACGAACGTATATGCACAGAGTGTTGTTACCGTGAAGAATTACATAACAATGCGTGTTCGCACGACAGGATATTGTAACTGCAGAAGCTGTGCTGGAAAGTGGGCAGGCTGTATGACTGCAAGCGGAACAAGACCAAGAGCCAAACATACGATTGCTGTAGATAAGCGTTTAATTCCTTTAGGAACTAAGGTAAAGATTGGTAAGACAGTCTACAGAGCTGAGGATACCGGAAGTGCCATTAAAGGAAAACGCATCGATGTTTATTATTCCTCACATCGTCAGGCATCTGCGCATGGTGTAAAGTATCAGAATATTAAAGTATATATTTAAGCTGCTTCCTATTCAGCTATAAAGGGTCGGTGATTGTAAAACACCGGCCTTTTTATTTACTATACTGGGAAATTTTATATGGATTTTTCAGAGTAAGATTGAAAAATGTTTTCTGAGAATTGTGATGCCCAAATTGCCAGAGTGATTTTTGATATTCACACACTGTAATACAAAATGATATAATAAACTTTCCAGCTATATAAAATTATCAAATGGAGTTAACTACGAATGGAAACAAAAAAAAAGAAATTAGTTATAACAAAAAAAGAGAATGTCATCTGTTATGGATACTTTCAGGATGGTATTCCCGTAGAGCTATACTGTGAACCAGAACAGCAGCAGAGCATTCTTAACAATATTTATGCAGCACGCGTGGAACGTGTTGCGGAAGGAATCCATGGTGCTTTTTTAGAAATCGGAGAAAAACAGAAATGTTATTACCCTCTGTCCGCAGAAAGTCCTGTGAAGTTATCTCCTGGACATGAAGATAAACTGTATGGTGGTGATATTATTCTGGTACAGATCACAAAAGATGCCGTAAAAACGAAACTTCCTGTGTGTACAGGAAACATCAGCTTAAATGGAAAGTATTTTGTATTTACTCTTAGCGATAAACGTGCGGGGATTTCTAAAAAAATTCGTAATAAAGCAGAGCGAGAACGCTTAGAGACTCTTGTAAAAAAATATAGTAGCAAAGAATATGGTATTGTCGTTCGAACAAATGCATCTGGTGTTTCTGAAGAGATTTTAATACAGGAATTAGAGCAGTTAGCATTTCGATATACCGAATTGATGCGAAGAGCACATATTGCGGCTGGAAAAACACTTTTATATAGAGAGCCGCCACATTATATTACTCTTGGAAAAGAATTGCCTGCAAATGCATTGGATGAAATTTTAACAGAGCAGGAAGATATTTTTACAGAACTTACAGAATATTACCAAAATATAAATTTTGCAGGAGAGATGCAGATTACTTTGTATAAAGATTCCTATTCTCTATATAATTTATATCGTTTTGCACATTACTATGAAGAAGCTTACGGAAAGTATGTCTGGTTAAAATCTGGTGCCAGTCTTGTCATCGAACACACAGAAGCAATGAGTGTCATCGACGTAAATACAGGAAGTGTCCTGAAGAAAAAACAACAGGAAGATACGCTTTTTTATCAGATTAACCGAGAAGCTGCAAAAGAAATCGCAAGACAGATTCGTTTAAGAAATCTATCTGGTATTATCATGATTGATTTCATAAATATGAAAGAAGAAGCACAAAAAGAAAAAATTCTCTCTCTTCTTGATAAGGAATGTAAAAAAGACAGAGTATATTGTAATGTCATTGATATGACATCGTTAAATCTTGTGGAAATGACCAGAAGTAAAGTCAGAAAACCTCTTTATGAACAAATCTCACTCTGTAAAAAAATGCAAAATGATGTATAAGAGATGTATTATAAGTTATACCTTTAACCTTATCTTATAATAC